>JAUVJB010000130.1 GCA_030592465.1 Bacteroidota bacterium
ATTTTTATTTTAAAAATTTTCGCCGGAATATTCCTAATCTTAATCTATAAATATTATTATCACACACGTTCGAGTGCCGATGTTTTTAAATATTTTGACGATGGGAATATAATTTTTAGTGCCATTCATAATAATCCTATTGATTATTTAAGAATGATAACAGGTATTGATGCCAATTCTCCACATTTAATGAAATATTATGATACTGCCTGTTTCTGGATTAAAGATTTTAATTATAATTTATATAACGATAACCGAACAGTAATACGATTTAATGCAATTGTCAGACTT
The DNA here is from genome assembly GCA_030592465.1 of Bacteroidota bacterium. Lineage (GTDB taxonomy): Bacteria > Bacteroidota > Bacteroidia > Bacteroidales > B39-G9 > B39-G9. The sequence goes on from JAUVJB010000130.1 coordinate 292, forward strand.
TTTTCGTTCGGATATATCAGTGTTCACACAGTTTTTATGTGTTTCCTTTCGTTTACCGGATTAACAGCAATTTTAAAAATATTTTATCCCTTTTTTAAAAATAAAAAAATCGGATTTTTACTATCTGTATATTTTGCACCTTCGGTTATGTTATGGACATCAGGCATATTAAAAGAAGGATTACTAATGTTTGCTTTTGGGCTAATGCTTTATTCTTACATAAAACTGCTTTATAATAAGTTCAAAATAAAATACTTAATAATTTTTATCGTCTCATTATTTTTATTAATGATATCGAAATTCTATGTTCTGATAGCCGCAATTCCCGGATTAGTTTTTTTGTTTTGGATTAAAACAACAAGCAATAAAAATTTACTTGCTAAATTTATTACTGTACACCTTGTCTTTTTAATACTTGCATTCAATTCTCAATTAATAAGTAAATACAATTTTGCTCAAATATTAAGTAATAAACAACACGATTTTATAACAATGGTTGACAGCTCTCAGCATGTTGGAAGTCAAATAAAAATACCAATATTAAAATCAAACATATATAGTGTTGCCAAGAACACACCAAATGCTTTATTTAACACTTTTTTTCGCCCGAGCATTTTCGAAATTTATTCACCTGTTGTATTATTAGCTGCATTTGAAAATTTAATTATTCTTTTATTAATTATTTTTAGTATTATATTTTTTGATAAAAAAGAACTTAAAAACAAATTGTTATTTTTCAACATCTCATACATATTAATATTATTTACTTTAATTGGTTTAACAACTCCTGTTTTAGGAGCATTAGTAAGATATAAAACACCAGCATTGCCATTTCTTTTTATTATATTTTTATTTATGATTGATACAAAAAAACTAAAGTTGTTTTTGAATAAAATGACAATAGTTCGAAACAATTTTCAGTCGGTTAGCGATCCGCCAGCCGGCTGACGATGAAAAGTCTAAACAAAACCCGTGAGGTTTGTTTTTAACCATTAATAAATTAAGTATTCGGTATTATCATAGAAGTCAAAACTTCATTATTCATTATTCCTTGTTCTGTATTCATTATTATAAAAAGTAACATCCGCCAGCTGGCGGACGATAAATTTAATTTCACTCAGCACCTCAAAATAAAATTTAGTCAAAAATAATTGATAAAACTAATGAATTAAAAATATGGTTACTAAAGAGAATGCAATAAATATTGCCAAATCGTTCGTTAATGATTGTGAAAATGACGGAATAAATTTTTATAAAGTGTTATTATTTGGCTCTTTTGCCAAAAACCAGACACATGAATGGTCTGATATTGATTTGCTGTTAATTTCCGAGCAGTTCAACGAAAATATTTTTGATAATCTAAAATTATATTCAAAAATTAATATTAAATTCTCTTCTTAGCAAAGAATTAATAATGATTTTATTTTTTTGTTTTTTTTGTGGAATACGCTATGGTCTATCTTCTATACGATAAAATCAGAAAATTTTAAAACACAACTGCGTAATTGGATTGATGAAAAAAAGTAAATTGTTGAAAGAATAAAAAGTTACGAAGTAAACCTCAACAAATCTTTTGCATTTTCAAAGGCAGCATCTGTAACGCTTTCACCACTGAGCATTTTGGCTATTTCAACAATACGCTCATCGTCATTTAACAATTTAATATCTGTCGTAGTAGTGTCATTATCGTCATATTTATAAACAGTGTAGTGATATTGTCCTTTGCTTGCAATTTGCGGTAAATGAGTAATGCTTATGACCTGCATATTTTTCGACATATTTAGCATGATATTACCCATCTTATCGGCTATTTCGCCGGCAACACCAATGTCAATCTCATCGAAAATAATTGTTGGCAAAGCAATTGATTTTGAAATTAATGATTTAATACTAAGCATTAATCTTGATAACTCACCTCCTGATGCTACTTTTGATATACTTTGCATCTCAACTTTTTTATTTGCCGAAAAAAGGAATGTTACTGTATCAAAACCATTAACCGAAAGTTGCTCTGCCTTGGTTTGTAAAATTTTGAATGCTGCATTTGGCATGCCTAAGCTTTGTAAAATCGCAACAATTTTTTTCTCAATTTCAGGTATAACTTTTTTTCTTTGGATTGATATTTTATCAGCTTTCTTAATTAAAACATCATGTTTTTTGTTAAGTCCAATAGTCAATTCACTAATTTCAGAATCGTACGAAGATATTTCATTAATCTGATTTTGTAGATTATCTTTAATCTCAATTAATTCATTAATTGTTGAAACACGATGCTTTTGCTGTAAACTATATATCAGGTCTAACCTTTCCTTAAAATTATTTATCTTATCAGGATTATATTCAACATCATTACTGATAATTTCAGTTTCGTTTGAAATATCGTTCAATTCAATTAAAACACTCTCAACTCTCTTCGTGAGGTCAACCGATTTTGAAAAAAAATTATTTAATTGTGATAATAATGTTTTTGCTTCATTAATATGATTTATAGATGTCTCGCCTTCGCCGGATAACAAATGATATACTTTTGAAAGATTTGTTTTAATCTCTTCAGCATGTGTTAATGTATCTAATTCATTTTCAAGTTCTTCTTGCTCATTGTCGATTAAATTTGCTTCTTCTAATTGATTAAATTGAAATTGCAGATAGTCTAAATCTTGTTTTGCCTTTTCCGATTTTTCAATAAGGTTATTTAATTCATTCTTTAGTTTTTTATATTCTTTAAAATCATTTTTATACTCATTTAACAAATCTTTATGTTGAGCCATAATATCAACAACGAGAAGCTGAAATTGAGTATCGTTTAAAATCAAATTCTGATGTTGTGAATGAATATCGACTAATTTGCTGCCTAAATCTTTGAGAATACTAACATTTACGGGAGTATCGTTAATAAATGCACGGGATTTGCCATTTGGATTAATTTCGCGGCGAATAATAGTAAACTTATCAAAATCTAAATCATTATCGTCAAAAAAAATTGTCAAATTATAGTTTGAAATGTCAAAAACACCCTCAATTATACATTTATTATCTTTATTTTTCAGAATTGATGTGTCGGCACGTTGACCCAGAATCAATGAGATAGCACCAAGTAATATTGATTTTCCCGCACCTGTTTCACCTGTTATGGTTGAAAACCCTTGGTTAAAATTAATATTAAGTTGACCAATTAACGCATAATTTTTGATTGATAATGATTGAAGCATAGATTTGAATAATGAAAATTAATGCTAATTTATAATTTTTAACACAAACAAAACAGTAATTAATGAATTTTTAGACACGAATTTCACGAATTAGCACGAAAAAATTATTTTGACACTAATTTACACAAATTCCTAAAAAAATAAATATATGAACTATAATATTATTTTTTCTTCCATAATTTATTCGTTTAAATTGGTGAAATTAGTATCTCTAATCTTCGTATTAATTCGTGAAATTCGTGTCTATACTGCAATATATTCTTCGTGATAATTCGTGAAATTCGTGTCTATACTGCAATATATTTTTCGTGATAATTCGTGAAATTCGTGTCTATAGAACTATCCTTTTATATTTTAAACTATCTTCTCCAAAGTTAACTAATAATCCTAATTTTAACTTTGACGAAGCAAGATAATTTAATGTTTGTTTAGTATGACTATTTGTTAAAATTTCTATGGCTTTAACTTCTAATATTATTTTGTCATAAACAACAAAATCAGCATTATAAGAATGTTTTAAAACTATATCTTTATAATCAATTTTATATTTCTTTTCTCTTGAATATGGAATTTTGGCTAATTTGAATTCATATTCTATTGCATCTTTGTAGATTATTTCACTATGCCCTTTCCCAAGTATCCTATAAACTTCCATACATATACCTATGATTTTATATGATTCTTCTTTATATATTATTTTTTCTTCCATAATTTATTCGCTTAAATTGGTGAAATTAGTATCTCTAATCTTCGTATTAATTCGTGAAATTCGTGTCTATACTGCAATATATTCTTCGTGATAATTCGTGAAATTTGTGTCTAATTAACGAATTATTTTTTGGTATTTTGAAACATTTGCAGGATCGACTTCTTTTAGTACGTTATAAACACGTGTTTTTTCATCGGGGAATGATTCTGAAAAAATATTAACAATTTCGTCATGTTTTGCATCAAAAAAAAGTTGCATTAAAAATGAACCAGGTTTTTTCTGATGTACTTTTCTAAGAGATTCTAAACTTTCGGTAATAACAGCCCTGCCGTCATTAACCTTTTCTGACATAATATCTAAACCTAAGCGATGATAATTGTAAATACATTCACGTATTGGACTATAAGTATCGTTTAAAATATTCTCAACCAACCAGTATCTGTTTTTTCTGTCTTCAAAAGCTTTCCATCCTTTATAAGGTGAGTTTTGAGCATTATTAACAATTTTTTCTGCTTTTTCGTAAAAAGAATTTCCTCCTTCTAATGAAAAAGAATCATAATCTAAACCAATAATAATGTAGGAATAATAAGCCAATAATGAAGTTAGATTTGAAGTATATGAAGTCTCATTAAATTCCAGTTCTTGTGTTTCTGTATATCTAAACTCAATATTATTATCTATATAATTAAATAAAACCGAGTTATAGCTTGTATTAAAAATTGGTCGGCTTAATTGTATTTGCATTGTTCCTTTAAATACATCTGAAGAAACAGGATGATCTTTAATATTTATATAGATATTACATTCAATACGTTCGTTATTACTGTAAACATTGTTAGTCCACTTATAATTATTCATAAATTCATAAATAACCTTTTGTAAAGCATCGAAAATGCGTTTATCTGATCCCTGCATTTGTGCTGAAACAACCTGAACTCTGCAATTTAACTCTTGGGAAGATGAATTGTTAATTTGAAGAAAAACAATTATTAAAAATATGAATATCTTACGCATTCGTTTAAATTTGAAAATTTGTAATTCTAATGCTAACAAAAAAAAATATAATATTTTGTATTTCAATTACATGCAGCAATTCTTGGTTAAATTGTTAGATTGTTGAATTATCATTAATATTTTATAATTTAATAATTCTCTCCGTTTTTGTATGAATAAATTAAGTATCGACGCATATCTGTAGGTTTCTTCAAAATTTTAAACGCTGTCAGGAACTTCGCACTCTGACAGGTTCTCTAAACCGGAAACATTAAACTTTGAACATTAAACTTTGAACCTTGTTCACAATATCTTTAGCGACTTGTGTCTTTAGTTTTAACTCAAATTTTTCAATTTTATTGTTTTTATCAATAATAGTAATTTTATTAGTATCGAACTGAAAACCTGAGCCTTTATCTTTTAAAGAATTTAACACAATAAAATCGAGATTTTTACTTACAATCTTTTGTTTAGCGTTCTCAATTTCATTATTCGTTTCTAAAGCAAAACCAACAAGAAACTGGTTGTGTTTTTTATTACGTCCTAATTCACCTGCAATATCTTTTGTAGGCTTTAGTTCTAAATTCAGATTATTTTTGCCGCGTTTAAGTTTATTGTCGGTTGATGATACAGGTGTAAAATCAGCAACAGCTGCAGCCATAATAGCACCATCAGCATTTTCGAAATACTTAATTGATGCGTCATACATTTCTTGAGCCGATTTAACATCAATTTTAGTAATATTTGAATTAATTGGTGATAAAGAAACAGGACCGCTAATCAGAATAACATTAGCGCCATTGTTAGCTAATTCTTCTGCAATAGCATATCCCATCTTTCCTGATGAGTAATTTCCTACAAAACGTACAGGGTCGATTGATTCGTAAGTAGGACCTGCAGTAACTATAATTTTTTTTGATTTAAGTTTTTTTTTTGAATCGAAAAAATCAATTATCTTTTTGAGAATAATTTCGGGTTCTTCCATCCTGCCCTTTCCTTGTAATCCACTTGCTAATTCACCTTTGGATGGTTCAATAACAATATTCCCGTATGATTGAAGTGTTTTAATATTTTTAACAGTTGCAGGATGCTTAAACATATCAAAATCCATTGCCGGAGCAATAACAACAGGACATCTAACAGAGAGATATGTTGTGAGCAATAAATTATCGCAAATACCATTAGCCATTTTTGCAATAGTATTTGCCGTGATGGGAGCAATAAGCATTAAATCTGCCCATATTCCCAAATCAACATGGCTGTTCCACTCACCATTATCGTGATTAAAGAAATTGGACAAAACTGTATTTTGCGACAAAGTAGCCATGGTAACAGGAGTAATAAATTCTTTTGCAAGAGGTGTCATTATCACTTTTACAGTAGCACCTTGTTTGACTAATAATCGCACAAGACTTGCTGATTTGTAAGCAGCTATACTACCCGTTACTCCTAATATTATTTTTTTACCATTTAGCATTAACAATTTATTATTCAATGTCCATTCTCGTTTTGTGAGATTCTACTTCAGGTTCTCTATAATAAATCTGGTCATCAATAAATTCTTGAATAGCAATTAAGGTCGGTTTTGGCAATCTTTCATAATATTTTGAGACTTCAATTTGCTCTCTGTTTTCAAAAATCTCTTCAAGATTATCAGTGTATGAAGCAAACTCATCAAGTTTTTGATTTAGCTCTTGTTTAATTTCTTGAGAAATTTGATTGGAACGTTTTGCGATAATAACAACAGATTCATAAATATTATTCGTTCCTTTCTCAAAATTAATTAAATCTCGAGTTATTGTTGTAGATTCTGCTTTTATTTTTTTATAATTCATAATTAATAAAATTTATTTTATTTTTTTTATTTCTTTTATTGAAATATTATAAATTTTTTCGGCTTCTTTAATATTTTTACTGTTTGGATATTCATCAATTAAATTATAATACTCATTAATAGTTGCTTGATATCTCTCATTCTTTTTCGCGTCAATACTATTTTCAGCAAGTAAAAAATTTGATTTGAGAATCAAAAACAATAATTCTTCACGGTATTGCGTGTCAGGAAAATCTTTTAAACTATTTTTTAAAGCAATAACGGCTGATTTATATTCACCGAAATTAAAATATAATTTAGCATTACTAAATGATTTGGTCTCTAATTTGAATTGTAATTTATCAATTAATTCATTAGCTTCAGCGAGCTTCGGGCTGTTAGGATATTTATTAATAAAAAGCTGTAAAGCATCAATTGCTTTGTGAGTATTAGTCTGATCTAAATCGGGTTCAGATGATTCTAAATAATAACAATATGCACTAAGATAAAAACATTCTTCAGCATGTTCACTATTTGCATAAGTACTTACAAAATTTTTAAAATGATATCCTGCTAAAATATAATCTCTTTGATTGTAATAACAATTTGAATAGTAATAATATATATTTTCTGCTTTATCAGTACCCTTATAAACTGAAAGCAATTCTTCAAATAATGCCTGAGCTCTGTAATAATCCTCTTTATTATAATACTCGTTTGCTTTTTCGTATTTCAGTTTATAATCAGTACTTTTTAAAATTTTTTGATATTCACTGCAAGCTGTAATAATTAATATACTAAATATTATAATTGTTATGTTCCTTAATATTCTCAACATTTTATAAAAATAATTTATTTCGTTCAAATTAGAAACGAACAAAATAATGTTTTATGTTTTTTTTAATAAAAAAAATTCTTTTCCAAAAGAGTTTGCAAAGTTAAAAAAAATTCTAAAACTTTTATTAGTTATTTTATTGATTTACTTAAAATAATTAAAAATTTTACGAAACTAAAAAATATTTATAAATTTGCAACAATTCGTTTTTATTAAACGATTGTAAATTAATTAATTACAATCAATAATAATTATAATTCATTTTCATTTTTATATATTTCAATAAAAAAATGTACATTTGTATTAAAATTAAAAAAAATTATCGTGGATATATTTGAAAAAATTAGAATTAACAGAGGTCCTCTTGGACAATATCAAAAAGAAGGACA
>JAUVJB010000211.1 GCA_030592465.1 Bacteroidota bacterium
ATGATGATTATCTTGTAATTGTTGACCGCTATGTAAACTCAAATATCGCATTTCAGTGTGCAAAATTAAATGATGATGATGAGAAAAATAAACTTCGTAAGTGGATTAATCATCTTGAATATGAGTATTTTAAAATACCAAAACCTGATTTAAGTATTTTTGTTGATGTCCCGTTTAATTTTACTACTCAAAAATTAACAAAGCAACGCACAGGCGACGATAGAGAATATTTAAAAGGTAAAAAAGACATTCACGAGCAAAGCATTGATTTTCAATACAATGTAAAGAATGAATACTTGAAATTAGTGAAGTCAGACCCAAATTTTAAACTCATTGATTGCTCAAAAGATAAAAACACAATTCTTTCTCCCAAAGAAATTTTAGAAAAAATTATTTCAATTTTGAAAAAAAATATAAGTTTGTAGCGTTTAAGGTTTAGAAAACCTGTCAGAGTGCGAAGCTCCTGACAGAGTTTGAGGTTTAGAATTTAAGGTTTAAAGTAAACTTTGTTGCATTTCGTCTTTGCGAAATTTTTTTTTTAAATTTAAAGATAAAAAAATCTAAAAATGAAAAAAATAAGAACAATAAGCAGAATATTTATTGGAATAGTATTTATCTTTTCCGGCTTTGTAAAAGTAATTGATCCGCTTGGCTCAACATATAAATTTGTTGATTACTTCAATGCTTTTGGCACAACATTTTTTATTCCTTTTGCACTTTATCTTGGCATTCTGCTTTCTATTGCCGAATTAATAATTGGCGTTTCTTTGTTGTTTAATGTTAAAATAAAAATTGGTGTCTGGTTAGTGTTGCTTTTTATGTCGTTTTTCACATTTCTTACTTTTATTTTAGCAATTTATAATCCGGTAAGCGACTGTGGATGCTTTGGCGATGCTTTAATTTTAACTAATTGGCAGACATTTTTCAAAAACTTAATTATTTTAGTTCCTACAATAATAATTTTTATTGAAAGAAATAAGTTTGCACCAAAATATTCAAACATTGAACAATGGTCTGTTGTAGGATTTTTCATGTTAGTTATGTTTTATATTTCCATTTATTCATATAAACACCTGCCAATAATTGATTTCAGACCTTACAATATCGGGACATATATTCCCGACAAAATGACAATACCTGATGATGCTCCACAAGATGAATATAAAACTTTACTTTATTATAAAAAAAACGGGGAAACTAAAGAGTTTACTTTAAAAAATATTCCCGATTCTACATGGACATGGGTAAATACTAAAAATATATTGCTTAAGCAGGGTTATCATCCGCCAATTCACGACTTTACAATCACAACTCTCGACGGTAATGATATTACTGATATTATTCTTGACAATGATGATTATTATTTTCTCTTAATTGCTTATAACTTAGAGACAACAAACACCAAATATCAAAATAAAATAAATAATTTTGCTGACTACTGCCAAAAAAATAATTATAAATTTACTTGTATAACTTCAGCAACAGACAAACAAATTGAAAATTTTAAAAATAAGACAAATGCTCAATACGATTTTTTTAATGCTGATGAAATTACCTTAAAAACAATTATAAGAGCAAATCCCGGATTAGTCTTGCTAAAACATGGAGTAATTATTGATAAATGGCATTTTAACGATATTCCCGAAGTTAAACACCTTAATAATAACTTTACTGGCACTTCCTTGTCTAAATATAAAAACCAAAAAGATAATTTGCTGATTATGAGCTTAATACTTGCATCATTGTTATTACTTTGTTTGTATGATAGAGTGAAAATTAAATAAAAAAATTTAACTTAAATATGACATAACTCCAAGTTGACAATAAGCCACTACGCATAAATAAATTTGGAGTTGACGTATAAATTATATATATTTGTACGTAAAATAATTATTATGGATACTAAATTAACATTAAGACTGAATGCCGGTGTTATTGAAAGAGCTAAAATTTATGCTCGTAGTCACAAGATTAGTTTATCAAAAATGATTGAATCTTACCTTGATAGTATAACAAAGCAAAAAGGAGAAAAAAAATCAATTACGCCTTTGGTTGAAAGCTTGAGTGGAGTTATTGACTTACCTTCTGATTTTGATTATAAAAAAGAATATGGTGACTATTTAGAAGAAAAATATAAATGAAAAAGCTTTTTATTGACACAAATATTGTGATTGATTTATTATCACAACGAGAACCATTTTTTGAAGATTCTGCCAGCCTGTTTTCTATGGCAGACAAGAAGATTATTGAGTTAAGTGTTTCTTCATTGACAATAGCAAACACAAGTTATATTCTTTTGCGACAAATGAGTTCTAATAAAGCAAAAACTATTTTAAGAAAGCTTAGATTGATTGTAAAAATACTGCCCTTAGATGACAAAATAATTGGATTAGCTCTAAATGACGATACCTTCTCTGATTTTGAAGATGGGCTACAGCATTTTTCTGCTATAGAAAACAATCAAGACATTATTATTACTAGAAACTTAAAAGATTTTAAGAATTCTAAATTACCTGTTATGACAGCAAAACAGTTTTTAAAAATAATTAATTAAGTCCAAATGAAGCTTAAAGAATTGTATAATAAATTTTATTTTGTAAATTTGGTTACAATTCGTATAAATAATCTAAAAATGAATCCGCTCCGAAAAGCCGATAAGCGGTTAATCTGATAAAAAAACAAAATATATAAATCTGTACGTCAGTCTATTACAAAACCGCTAATCGGCTATAAATTGATAATTTTAGTTTTCGGAGTATTCTCAAAAATGGAAGTTTTATGAAAAAAATAATTTTACTTTTAAGTTTAATTATTTGTGGAATTTATAGTTATTCCCAGCACTGGACATTTTTGGGATTTCCTAATGAAAAAATCCATGCTATTGCTGTTCACCCTCAAAATCCTAACATAATATTTGTATCAGGATATAATCTTTATAAATCGTCTGACAGTGGAATAAGCTGGGATACTGTCGCCTTTTTTACTCCTTTCAATTCAATTATATTCAATTCTATGCCTGATACAATGTATGCAACTTTCGGACAAGGTTCATATAGTGATGGAATATATAAATCTATTGATGGGGGTAATAATTGGGATATCTTGGTATGGCTGTTTACATCCACTTCACTTACGCTTCCTGCATATCCTCCGGGAACTATAGTTGCCGGTACAAAGGAATGGGGTGTATATGAAAGTAATGATTATGGAAATACATGGGCTGCAATAAATGATAGTTTGGATAAGGGTGTCCTTTCACTTATACATATAAATCCTTTTGATTGTGATTCTGGACAAGTATATTTAGCAGGCACAGAAGGTGGTATATTTTATTATAATTATGATACCGGTGGACCTTGGCATAATACAAATACAGCAACAAATGTTCGGGTGCACGCACTTTCTTCATCTAATGAAGCAAGCCCAATCATATGGGCTGCTATTAATGGATGTAGTTACTCTGCAGGAATGTATAAATCTACAGATTTTGGTCAAACATGGAATGTTTCAGAATATTGGGATCATATTACTTATATTCTTGCTAATCCAATTAATCCAAATACTGTATATGCAGCAGGTTCGTCCTATGGTGTAAAAAAAACAATAAATGCAGGTATAAACTGGCAGACCATTAATGCTGATTTGGGAGACAGTGTAGTATATTGCCTTGCTCAAAGCCCTGCCGATACTATACATCTATATGCAGGCACTGAACATGGTCTTTATGTTTATGAATTTACCGTGGGAATTAATGAAACAAATCCCAAACAGGATAATAATATAACAATTTTTCCTAATCCGGCAAATGATAAAATTACAATTAAATCATTTTATAATAAAAAAATCAAAATTGATATAATTAATATAGAGGGGCAATTGTTGCAAAGTCTTATTTTAAAAAATTTAGAAACAAGTATAAATATTGATAATTTAGAAAGTGGATTTTACTTTTTTAAAATTTATACTGAAAAACAAATTATAACAAAAAAATTTATTAAAAAATAAAAACCGAACAGTTGCTAACATTATATAAAACAATCCTGTGATTAAATATTTAATAAGAAAAATATTCTACGGCGTTTTAGTACTATTTGGCGTAGTATCAATAATATTTTTTCTATTTAATATTTTGCCGGGCGACCCTGCGAGAATGATATTAGGTCAACGAGCAGATATTAATTCAATTGAAACAATTCGTAAAGATTTAGGTCTTGACAAGCCTGTACGAATGCAATATCTCAAATATTTAGATGACTTATCTCCTGTTTCGTTCCATAGTCTTAAAAAAGATAATTATTTTTATTTAGATAAAAACAAATACTCACCTTTTATACAGCTTTTTAAATTTGGAAAAAATAAGACTGTAATTTTAAAATTCCCTTATTTAAGACGTTCATACCAAAGTAAAAAAACCGTTTCCGAAATCATCTCAGAGACATTACCAAATACTTTCATATTAGCATTAACTGCAATAATTTTTGCATCAATAGCAGGTATTTTTTTCGGGATAATATCAGCAATAAAAAAAGATAGTTTATTCGACCGTGCAACATTGTTTTTTTCAGCTCTCGGCATGTCGTTACCATCATTTTTTGCAGCAATATTAATCGGTTGGTTTTTTGCTTTTATACTTGGTAAATACACAGGTTTAAATTTAACCGGTAATCTTTATGTTATTGACGATTTTGGTAACGGAGAACATCTTGTACTAAAAAATTTGATACTGCCTGCCTTAACTCTTGGTATCAGACCGCTTGCAGTTTTCACTCAACTCTCACGAAGCTCGTTATTAGAAGTTTTATCACAAGATTATATTAGAACAGCTTTTGCAAAAGGACTGAGTTTTTATAAAGTTATAACTCGTCATGCATTAAAAAATTCATTAAATCCTTTAGTAACAACCATTTCGGGTTGGTTTGCATCTTTAATGGCAGGTGTTGTTTTTGTTGAATATATTTTTGGATGGAAAGGCTTGGGCTATGTTATTGTTGATGCCTTAAACAAATATGATTTACCGCTTATTCTCGGTTGCATTTTAACAATATCGGTTATCTTCGTTATTATCAATATTTTGGTTGATATAATTTACACAATGCTCGACCCAAGAGTGAAATTAAATTGATTGAATTAGGCACTTGATTAATATACTTATCTATCATATTTTGTAATAAAAAACACATGATAAAAAAAATTAGTAGTGTCCGATTAAAAATCTATTAATTTGATAAAGACCCTATTATATCACATAAATCAATACAAAAAATGTAACTAATCAGTGATAATTTTATAATTTTAACTTTACAAAAAAGCCACAGATTCACAGATTATA
>JAUVJB010000174.1 GCA_030592465.1 Bacteroidota bacterium
AATCACAGCATGATACAGTATGCCACCACTGGTACTTGTAACCTCTACAATTTGTCCCCCGCCATTGACAGTAAACTCATCATCATAAATGTCTGACATAGTATTATTTTGATTTATGGTGATAAACCAAACATTTTGTTTAGCAGCTACAAAAGCATCATTTGATTGCTCTGTTTCTAACCTATTCATCTCTGAATTAAACTGTGGGTTGGTCAAGTTTAAGTTTAAAAGAGTATCTGATCCTTGTCCAATAATAATATCTTGTTCAGCAAACAGGGTCAATATATTCCCATTTTCCATTTCCATTACAGGAATGGTACGAATACCTTTAAATTCGTATTTCCCTTCTAAAATATTTATATCAGTAAATACTGCGGTGATTACTCCGCTATGATCATTTACATCCCATAAACATGCGATGGTTATTTGACCAATATTGCTATTAAAAGGTAGAGGATAGTTGTTATTGATAGTTACATACATTATTCCTGATCCTGAATGTTCATCACTGCCGGATTGAAATAATACGTTATCCGGTAAATCCTCGCCTCTAAAAAGCGTGTTTGCTAATGATGCACAATATCCTACTGCTGCAGATACTTTAAATCCATGTTTTAGCGGTTCTATTTCAGGATCTTGATTAGTTTCTTTGACTTTTTTACATGAGATTAATATAACAATAGCTACACAAAATGTTAAAAGTGAAATCCCTGTAATTTTAAGATAAACTTTTTTCATCTTTAATTGATTTTAATTGTTTACTTAAGAGAAATCAATATTACAAAAAATTATTGTATTTGTCAAAATAGATTCATAATAATTAATGACAACGTGAAAAGTTATACGTAGTGCGGGGTTTGTTACATTTAATCATTTATTTTTTTAGATAGTAATACTGAATATCTACAGTTTAATAAGTCCGAAATTTTTGTTATTTATTAGATACAGCACATTTCTCAGTAACATAAAACAAGTCGAAACATTCATCTGTTGCTTTGTCTATATAATAATCATCCATAGAAATTTTTGATACCAGAGAGGTATTATTGTTGAGTAGTTTTTTTCTATTTATTCTATTTAGTATGTCATAAGGAATTTGTAATAGTTGTCTCGGCAGAATATATTGAAAATTTAATATGTCAAAACGGGTAATTTTTTTAACTGATTGTTTGTTTTGGATATAGTATTTCATTATTTTTTCATTCCCAAAGACTCCTAATTTTTCTACAGACTGAAAATTTATTTGCAACAAACTTTCCAATTCTTTAACTGTATATTCTCTTATATGCCAGGGGTTTCTTGTTAAAGACATTTTTTTATTAGGCGTGGTAACTATAAACTTTCCTTTGTTTTTAAGGATTCTATAAATTTCTTCAACGAATTTTTTGTCCTTTTTTATATGTTCTATTACTTGGAAAGATATAACAAAGTCAAATGAATTATCGGGAATATTCTTCAATGGAGGAACATTCATTTTTATAAATTCAACATTATTTTTGTTGATTATTTCTTTATTTGATAAAATTTCGTTTTCATATTTGTCTATGGTAACAAATTTATCTGTATGAGAAGCAATTATTTCAATCCCATATCCACTACCTGTACCTATTTCTAACACATTTCCGCTAACCATCTTCGCTGCTTCTACATAAGCTAATAATGACCTTTGAAAGACATAATTATCTGACAAATCTTTTTGAGAAACTCTCTCTGCTGTTTGAATCAATTTCATTTTATTCTGTTTTTTTTATACATAACGACAGCAATATGGCATGAAGCGGACTGCGAACTATTTCCTATCAAACCGCAATGAAGTTAAACGGGATAAGTCGCTTTAAATTAGCACTTTACCGCTTTTTGCTATATTGCATGTTATGCCTTTGTTATTTTTAATCAAAAATTAGTTTTTTACATTTAACTGTAGTTGGCATTCCATTAAAAGCAATTTTATAAGTTACTTCGTATTTTCTGTCAATTTCATCCCAAAAAAATGCAGGATTTACTATTTTACCATCAATGAAATTTCGTTCTTCCTTTAACTTTCCATTCTCATAATAAATCCGTTCCATTCCATGCCGTTTTCCTAGCTTATAAGTTATTTCAGATTTTTTAACGCCTGTTTTAAAATAGTCTATATAAATACTATCTATTGCTGGTTTCCCAATGGGATTGTAAATATCTTCATAATCCACATACTGTTCTATGAAGCTGTATTTTATATTTCCATTGTCATAATACATTTTGTGAAGAAGTCGAATATATCCATTTAAACAAAATATTTCTTCTTTTTTTGTCCCATCCTTTTTGAATTTAGTTGAAGATGTTTCAAAAAATTCTTTTGATTCTTCTGCCAATTTGAAATTTCTAATTCTCAATAATTTTCCATTTTTATTATATTCAAACTCTTTCGACAATAATCCATTATCAAAGACAACAATGCTATCTAATAATACTCCTTTTTTATTGTAATAATAATCACTTTTGATATTGCCATTTATAAATTCAATAAAAGAATAATATTTTCCTTTGCCAATGGTGTCCTTATAAATCCCCGTAAACAAAGTACTATCATGCTTATTAAAGGCTACCATTTTTACGCTATCAAAATAAATATCTACTTGCTGTCCTGATGACAAATAAGCAATAAATAAGAATGTAAAAAGGCAGATTATATTTCCGATTTTCATATTATTAAATTATTCGTGTTGCTGTACATAATAAGGCATAACTAATAGCTAATGAGAGTTTATTCTCATTATTTAATTTATATTTTTTGTTTAATATTTCTTCTATCATATTAAAAATCAATAGAATAAATACTAAGCTCAAATATTTTTCTAATAAGTATTATTCTTATTAACTATTTCCTCAAAATTATTAATTATAATCGAATTGTCAAATTTCATAAACGTTTTTTTAAACTTTTTTGAGATATGTATGTGAATTTTATCTCTAATTAAAAATTTCTAAAAGTTCATTTAACGAAGTTATTTCAAAAGTCGGCTGTTCCTTGTGTATTATTTTTTTTGGATTAAAAAATATTTGGTCAATGCCCGACTTTTTAGCTCCCAATATGTCAACGTTAAGGTCATCGCCTATCATAATGCTTTCCCTTTTTTTGGCATTCACGGTTTTTAATGCGTATCTGAAAATTTCAGGTTTTGGTTTTTGCACACCTGCATCTTCCGAACAAATCAGTTTTGTAAAATATTGCTCAAGATTACAGTTTTTAAGCTTTGTTGTTTGAACTTGTTTAAACCCATTGGTGAGAACATAGAGTGTATATCTATCTTTTAGATATGAGAGTGCTTCATGCGAATGTGGGAATAATGCAGTTTTTGTCGGGCTAATAGTAACATAATCTACACCCATGTTTTTTGCCATTTCTTCCCGCAAATCAGGATTTATGCCAAAATCTTCAAGAGTAATGCTAAATCGTTTTGTTATGAGGTCTTTTTTAGTGATTTTTCTTAAACCATAATCTTTCCATAATTTTTTATTGTGAGTTTTATATGTTTCAATAAAAATTTTGGAACTTTCAATATAATTCTGCAAATTGTATTTATAGAAAATATCTGTTAAAGCCTCATGTGAATTTGTTTCAAAATCCCATATTGTTCTGTCTAAATCGAAATATATATGTTTATATTTTTTCATCTTTTAAATTGTCTCTGCATGAAAACTATTTCTTTTATTATTATCAATGACCTAACTAGTATTGCGTCAATTTAATTATGAAACATTTGTAGTGATAAAATAAATTGTTTTGTTGTGCTATTGTTAAATGGCTATATGGTTAAATTGTTAAATGGTTAAACGAACAGCAAAACAATATAGCCATTTAACCATTTAGCAATATATTTACCCTGTTGAATAAAATTTTGCTCTACAAAATTTTATTCAACAGGGTGAAAACTGTGAAATAAGCTATATTGCAATAATATTCGGGATTTTAGAGTTTTCTTCCAAACACTAACTATTATTGTAAAAAATCAGCGTAAATCTGACAAGTTTTATTAAAAATCTGAAATTAGATACAAAAATAACAACTTATGCGTTATATTTTAATAATTTTATTGTTTATAATTTGAGATTATATCTATTTATATCATTAGTTTTCATTTCATTATTTTCTACTATTGTTAATGCCCAAACATTTAAAGATAGTAGTTTGGTAAAAGTTTCTGGGATTATTGTCGGCAGCGACAGTGTTACGCCTATCTCTTATGTAAATATAATTAATAAGCGCACTAATAAAGGAACTATTAGCGATACAACCGGGTTTTTCAGCATATCAATTTTACAGACAGACACAATCTTTTTTTCCTCATTAAGCTTTGAAAAAAAACCGTTTTATTTAACAGATACTTTATGTTTGGCAAGTTATTTTTTTAAAGTTATTATGAACGATAAGAATTATAAATTAGCAGTTATTGATGTGTATGCCCTCAGTAAACAATCACAATTTAGATACGATTTTGTTCATTTGGATTTACCGGAGCATCTTTACGGTAAAAAAATATATATTCAGGGAATTCCACATTATGATGGGCCGCGTGATTTAGATGCTCCATTAATAGGCAGCCCGATTTCATATTTTTATTCACGATTCAGTAAAAGAGAAAAATCAAAACGAAAACTCAAACAATTAGAAAAACAAGATGCAATAAATAAAATTATAGATTCAAAATATAATAAAGAAATAGTGAGTAATCTTACAGGTTTAAAAGAAGAAAAGCTTAATGAGTTTATGAAATTTTGTGATTTCGATAATCAATATTTGTTGAAAAATAAGGAATACGATATCTATATTAAAATAATGCAGAATTATAAGAAATTCAAATCAAAAACAAGGACGAAAGAGAAATAATATTTTATTTTGTATTAACTTTGAATTTTTAAAGTTTTTTTTGCTAAATTATTGTCGCACATTTGCGATTTTTGGCAAATATTATACTTTGAGAGGTTATATTTTGCACTTCGGCAAGCTCAGTAGAGCCGTAATATAATTTGCCTGCCCCGTGAAAATGTGAAGCAATATTTCATGGGGTCATTTAGCTTCGCTGTCATTTGGCTTTGCCGCCTGCCCTGTGAAATTGCGAAGCAATATTTAACAGGGTCATTTAGTTTTATTGACAATTTAAACAATCAATAAATTTAATGACTATCAATGACAATTCAATGACCCCGATACGCTTCGCTACGGGGCAGGCAATATATATAAAATTATAATTGTTTTATAGTATATAAATTAGCTCAAATTATTACGAAGCAGAGTATATATAGATTTATTGGTTCTGAGTATTGTTTTTATTTATGAAATTTTTTAAACAGAATATTTTTTTAATATTAAGTTTTATTCTTACTGTAACTTCCTGTGTAACAGTTTATTATTCAGTAAGTGATAAGAATGTTTCTTATTTATATAATCCGTCAAGCATGGGTTTACATCCCGAGTTTTATGTTTATCATAATTCAGATTCTGTCTCATTTCTTTTTTTTAAAATTTATACACCTGAATTATTATTTGTTGAGCAGCAAAAAAATGTAAAAATTAAAAAAGCAAACCTTGTAATTCATTATCAGTTATATGAATCGTTACAGAAATCAAATGTTATTGACAGTGCTTCTATTAAATTAAATATTATTGAGAATGGCACGAAAAATAATTTTATTTCGTACATACCTATCCGAGTTGCTAACGGCAAAAAATATTTTATTGATGTTACAACATTTGATTTAAATCGCAAACAGAAAAGTTCATCATTGCTTGAAATTGATAAAAACACAAATTATTCTTCTCAAAATTATTTGATTATTGACAGTAAAAATAAAAAACCTGTTTTCAAGAGTTATCTTAATAGTAATACTTCTTTTATAATTCAAAGCAAACGTATTAATACAAATAAATTATATGTATCATATTATAAAAAAGAGTTTAAAGTGCCATTGCCTCCTTTCTCATCAGAACCTGAAGAGAAAATGGATTTTAAACATGATTCAATATGGTATATATCAAATATAGATACTGCAGTTTTTCAACTTCCTAATAAAGGTATTTATCGTTTTCAAACAGATACATTATCAAACTATGGATTAACATTATTTAATTTTGGAGATAATTACCCGAGAACTCAAAGTGCAGAAAAGTTGTTTGAACCATTGCAATATTTAACCTCTACTCGTGAATATAAAAAGTTAACTGCTTATAATAACCCCAAATTGGCTGTTGACAGTTTGTGGGTCTTAGCAACCGGCAATGTTAACCGTGCTCGCGAACTGATAAGAATTTATTATAGCAGAGTGCAACTTGCTAATTATTATTTTTCATCGTTTACCCAAGGTTGGAAAACCGACAGAGGTATGATTTATGTTGTATATGGAATGCCAACAATGATTTATAAAAACGATAGTGTTGAACGTTGGATTTACGGTAAAAAAGCAAAAACAATGTCAATGGATTTTACTTTTGAAAAAATAAATAATCCTTTTAGTAATAATTATTATATTTTAGACAGGTCTGATGTTTACGATGATAGCTGGTTTAAAGCTGTTAATACAT
>JAUVJB010000080.1 GCA_030592465.1 Bacteroidota bacterium
CACCGCCGTCATGGTCTGTATCGTGATACCAATCAATTGTATAACTTACATTTGATATTTCAGTGTCTGATTCATCTTTTAGAACAATGGTGGTGCCTGCATTAGTCAATGCTGTAGAACTTATTAAAGCTAAGGTATTTCCAAATTGTATTAAACTATCGTAAGCATTTGATGAACAGATGATTAAAAAACTATCGGGTTTAATAACAATGTTTGGAAAAGTTTTAATACTACTGCCAATACATAAAGACCAGTCAGTTAAATCAACATTATATTCGGAATTATTAAAAATTTCGAGATACTCATATTCAGGTAATCCGACAACAGGATTTGGGTCAGCCATTATTTCGTTTATAACAACATCGCCATAAGTTACAGGTACAGAATATGAAAAATTATAAGATACACTATCCATATGCATGCCATCAAGGTCTTTAACACTATCGACAATTAAGGTATAATCATCAGTTACCATTTTGGAAACAGATAAAGTAACTAAAGTATCGGAACTGCTTAAAGTAGCACTGTTAATTGTAATATCAGCAGTTGTAGCAGGGATAATAGAATAATTCGAAACTGTTTCAGCACTTGTTTGTTCCACCTTTTCTGAAAAGGCAACATTTAAAGTTGTATCATTAACTGTTTCAACATTCATAATTATTGGTGCTTGCGACAAATTAAAGTCATCAAACCAAAGTTTTCTATCGGCAGATGAAGTATATTCATAATAGAGACCAAAATAATTAGAATTAATAAAATCGGAATTAACAGCAGTACCTCTACTAATTAAATTATCGAATCCTCCATCAATATCAACTTTCAAATTCCACGTTCCGGCAGAAGTTCGGGTTATTTCAAAACCGGCAGAAGTTGATATGCCAACACTATCTTCCCAGTCAATGTTAGTTTTAATAAGTTCAGCAGCTGAGCCGGAAGTAATTTTCCATAGTCTAAGGGTATCATCAGAACCTGTATAATTCACACCAACGAGGTAACCATTAATATTACTGTCGGGCGACATATAAGAAGCACTACTATCTGCAAAAAGAAATACACCCCAATTATTACCACTTGAAGGGGCATATCCATGTTTCACTTGAAAAAACCATGTTGTTGTTCCTTCGCCAATATTTAAAGAAGTTATATTATAAGAAATTTGATCGTGATCAGCAATAGTGCTATCATAAACATGATGTAAAGAATAACTACCTGTTATCGGGTTAATGTCTGATGCTGCCCATCTGCCAACAGTACTCTCTGTCCAGCCCGAGATATCACCATCTTCAAAATTATCAGAAACCTGGGCATTCAAACAAAAAGGGAAGAATATTAAAAAAATAATTAGTTTTTTCATTTTTATAAACGTTTTTACAATTAAAACATATAATTTTGAAAGATACAAATATTTTTTTTCACATTTAACAAAAAAATATAATTAAAATGAGAGTTGCTGTTGTCGGTGCTACCGGTTTGGTAGGCAGAAAAATGATTAAAGTGCTGGAAGAAAGGAATTTCCCCATATCAAATTTATTTCCTGTCGCATCAGAAAAATCAGTCGGAAAACAAATAACGTTTAAGGGAAAATACTTTAATGTTATTGATATAAATCAAGCCATAGATAATCGTCCACATATAGCTCTTTTTTCGGCAGGTAGTGAAGTATCATTAAAATGGGCAAAAAAATTTGCCGAAGTTGGTACAACAGTTATTGACAATTCGTCTGTCTGGCGTATGAACAAAAATATAAAGCTGATTGTACCCGAAATAAATGCAAATATTCTTACAAAAAAAGATAAAATTATAGCAAATCCTAATTGTTCTACAATTCAAATGGTCCTTGTTTTGGCACCGCTTCATAAAAAATATAATATTAAAAGAATTGTTGTCTCAACCTATCAATCGATAACAGGTACAGGAATAAAAGCTGTAAAACAATTAGAAAACGAAAGAAATAATATTAAAGGAGAAATGGCATACCCCTATCCTATTGACATGAATTGCATTCCTCATTGTGATGCATTTACTGAAAACGGATACACTAAAGAAGAAATGAAATTAGTTAATGAGACTAAAAAAATATTAAATGATAATGATATTAAAATAACTTCAACAGCAGTAAGAGTACCTGCCACAGGCGGTCATTCGGAAGCCGTTAATATTGAATTTGAAAACGACTTTGATGTAAATGAAGTTATTGATATACTTAATAATTCACAAGGCATTACTGTTCAAGATGATATTAAAAATAATATTTATCCAATGCCTATTTTTGCCCAAGGTAAAGATGATGTTTTTGTAGGTCGCATAAGGCGTGATTTTTCAAACAAAAACACTTTAAACTTATGGATTGTTGCCGATAATTTACGAAAAGGTGCAGCAACAAATGCTGTTCAAATAGCTGAATATTTAGTTAAAAATAAATTGGTTGCTTTTTAGATAATATTGTGGTTCTGTATGATTTAGAGTGGGTGAAAGAATAAAGTAAAAAGGCTAAAAGCTAAAGGCTAAAAAATTAAAGTATAAAGTAAAAAAAAAAAATATATAGAAAAAAATAATTTTGAAACACTTTTTACTTTTTACTTTAGCCTTTAGCTTTTAGCCTTTATAACCATTAATTATTGAGAACTTACAAAAATCTATCTGAAACTAATACCAATACCTGCTGTTACCATTGAATAATCTGCATAAGTATAATCAACATGAAATGTTACTAAAGTAAATTTTAAACGTGTACCAATGTTATAACGAGGTCGTGTAGCACCCTCAACATTATCAATTGACATGTTAATAGGGTCAGGTATAACTTCGCTGTAACGAATTACTTTCTCTCCAAAGTAGTCTGCAGTCGGTGTTGTTTCAACAGCCAAAATAGGATAATTCCCTTTTAATTGTAAATCTGTTGAGGTAGAACTAATACCAACACCGGCATATACACAAATTACAGGTAAGTTAACAGATGCTAATAGATTAGCAGTATAGCTGGTAAAATTCAAATCAATTTCTTGGTTATCAAATGCTTGTGTTGTAACCAAATGGTAATCAACTCCCTCGGTGCCATAAATACTCGGTTGAAAACTAATATCGGCATTTGTTGATAATTTTGTGTAACCACCCATAACAGATAAATTCCAAATTGGTAAGGCTTTTAAGAAAGGTATCCATTGTTTCAAACTATGTTTAACCCCAACACCCCATAATCCCATTGAGGCATCACCTAATTTAACTGTTGGCATATAACGTGCCATAATCTCTGTTTTATAAAATAAACCAACTCCGGCTTTTATCATAGGTATAGGCAAAGCTCCAATACCTGTTCCTTTTGGCATTGTAAAATCGGCTAATTTGTATGTTTTTCCATTAAATTCTTTATTATATTCCAACTTTGAGCCATCTGTTCTTTTTCCTGCAGCTGTTGGTGTCATATTTTCACTGGGAGCGAAAGTTAAATTTTCTAAACCTAATTTGCTTATGTCAAATGTTTTATCGACAGCAGGAGCAAAAGCCATGCTTGTTGTTAATGTAACATCAAAACCTAACTTACTGTGTGGTTTTGCAGAGTTATACCAACCACCATTTAAGTCGGTTCCCAAAATATTTGCATAAGGAGTTAAATACGCTTTAAATAATTTTTGTGCATCATCAGTTCCTCCTTGCATAAAATTTGCAATATCGTCAAATTGTGCAAAGGTGCTTGTTGCAAATAGCCCTAATAAAAATATTAAAAATATCTTTTTCATTTGTATAATTTTTTTCATGTTAATAAAATTTAATTTATAAAAAATTCACACTACTAAATTAGAATAATTAGTTAGAAAAAAAAAATTATTAGTGTAATAGATTAATTTATTTGTAAAAAGTTTGATAAAATAAAAACATCGTTTTCACGTATCCCCTTTATAGTATCTTTAACGGTACAACACTCATTATATAAATCGTGTTCAAAAAACAAAATGTAATTATTTTTTTCAGCTTCATTTAAAAACTCTTGTTTTTCTTTTAAAGTATCGAGAGGGAACAAATCATAACTGGAAATATATGATAAAGGTATGTTTGCAACAACAGGTATTAAATCACCGACAAAAACAAGCGTTTTCCCATTATAATTAATAAACGGAATAACTTGTCCGACAGTATGTCCGTTATAAAGTTTAACTTTAATATTCGGAAATAAATCTGTATTTTCATCAATAAAATTTAACTTAGCTTTTTCATACATTGGCAGAAGATTTTCTATCAGATAAGCAGGAGCTTCTCTTTTATTGGGATTTATTGCCCAATCCCATTGCTGTTTACTTGTGTGATAAATTGCATTTTTAAAAGTAAGCTCAAGTTCGTTTTTTGAATTATATTTAACCCCGCCGCCACAATGGTCAAAATGTAAATGTGTTAAAATAACATCGGTAATATCATCACAAGTAAAACCATTTTTATTTAATGATTTTTCTAATGTATCATCACCATTCAAATAATAATGCGAAAAAAATTTCTCATCTTGCTTGTTACCGCAGCCATTATCAATCAAAATCTTTTTCTTGCCATCAACAACCAACAAACAACGCATAGAACAGTTGCATAAATTATTTTCGTCGGCAGGATATTTTTTTTGCCACAATGTTTTTGGTACAACACCAAACATGGCACCACCATCTACTTTAAAATTGCCTGTTTCTATTTTATATAATTTCATATGTTTGTATTTTGTAATTATTTGATATTTAGTTATTTATTTCAAGTACTCATGATTAATGGTTAACTTTGGTATAAAGTAATGCCACTTTTGATAAAAAAATAATTTAATTGCACTCATTATATAAAATATTGATACTTAAGATTAATTTTGCAATTAAAAAATAAAAGCAAATTTATTGCAATATAAAATGAAATACAAAAAAACTTTAGAATTCCTGTTCAGTCAACTGCCAATGTATCAAAGAATAGGCAAAGCCGCTTATAAATCCGACTTAAACAACACTCTGGCATTAGATAAATATTTTGATCATCCTCATAAAAAATTTAAAACAATACATGTTGCAGGCACAAACGGAAAAGGTTCTGTTTCGCATTGTCTTGCTGCCATATTGCAAACGGCAGCTTATAAGGTTGGTTTATATACTTCGCCTCATCTAAAAGATTTTAGAGAAAGAATAAAAATCAATGGCAATAAAATTCCCGAAAAGTATATAATAAGTTTCGTTGAGCAAAATCAAAACATAATCAAAAAAATCAAACCTTCGTTTTTTGAAATTACCGTTGCAATGGCATTTGACTATTTTGCCAAAGAGGAAGTTGATATTGCTGTAATTGAAGTTGGTATGGGCGGCAGGTTAGATTCCACCAATATTATTAATCCTATTGTGTCAATTATAACAAATATCAGCCTCGACCACACTCAATTTCTAGGCGATACAATTGAAAAAATTGCTTATGAAAAAGCAGGTATTATAAAACAAAATATTCCTGTTGTGATTGGAGAAACACAAAAATTTTCAAAACAAGTATTTGTAAATAAAGCAAATAGTGTAAATACTAAAATATATTTTGCCGACAATACATATTCTATCGACTATTCTATGTTATCAACTGATAATAAACAAGTATTCAATATTTTAAAAAACAGTGAAATAATCTATAAAAATTTGGAAGTTGATTTGTTAGGACTATATCAAAAGAAAAATATAATTACTGTTTTACAAACTATAGATATCATTAAAGACAAAGGGATTAATATTAATTCAGAAAACATATATACCGGTCTTAAAAATGCAAGTAAGATAACCGGATTACTCGGCAGGTGGCAAATACTCGGCAATAATCCTTTAATAGTATGCGATACCGGTCATAATGTTGATAGTATAAAAAATGTTGTTTATCAAATTAAGAATACAGCATTTAAACAACTTCATATTGTAATGGGTTTTGTTAATGATAAAAATATTGATGAAATTTTATCACTCATGCCAAAAGATGCAACATATTATTTTACACGTGCAAACATTCCAAGAGCATTAGACGAAAATATTTTATCAGATAAAGCTATTGCAAAAGGATTGCACGGAGAACAATATCACACAGTAGAAGAAGCCTTTAATACAGCAAAAAAAAATACAAATAAAGATGATTTAATTTTTATTGGCGGTAGTAATTTTATTGTTGCTGAGGTTGTGTAGACACGAATTTCACGAATTAACACGAATTTGTCATTAATAGTCATTGAACAACAAATGACGTGAAACAAATGACTGCGAAGCAAATGACGATAAATTCAAAACAAACATTAAACATTAAACTTTAAACTTTAAACTTTTTTTTTACCTTTGAATAAATCTTTGTTATTAATCTTAAAAAAATTCAACATGAAAACAAAATCGTTAATTATCTTATTAAGTTTATTTAGTTTTATATTATTATCGTTTAAAAATGACAAGCCGGCATACCAGCTATATGATAAACAAGGTAATCAAATAGTTTATTCAGAAATGATTAACAAAATAAAAGATGCTGATATAGTATTCTTCGGCGAGTTGCATGATAATCCTATATCACATTGGATGGAGAAACAAGTTACTCAAGACTTATATCAACAACGAAAAAATGATTTAATATTAGGTGCTGAAATGTTTGAAGCAGATAATCAACTAATTCTCAATGAATATCTTAATGGATATAGTAATACTAAAACATTTGAAGAAGAAGCAAGATTATGGCCAAATTACAAAACCGATTATAAGCCTTTGGTTGAATTTGCAAAAGAAAAAAAAATAAAATTTATTGCTACAAACATTCCTCGTCGCTATGCTTCTCTTGTTCATAAAAAAGGATTTGAGGGAATTAACGATTTATCTGCTGAAGCAAAAAAACATATAGCCCCACTTCCAATAAATTATGATCCAAATGTAAATTGCTATAAACAAATGATGAATATGGGCGGAACTATGCAAGCACACATAAACAAAAATTTTCCAAAAGCACAAGCTATTAAAGATGCTACTATGGCTTATTTCATTTTAAAAAATTGGCAGAAAGGCAAAGTATTTATTCATTATAACGGGAGTTATCACTCAGATAATTTTGAAGGAATAGTTTGGCATCTAAAGCAACAAAACAAAAACTTAAACATTGTTACAATTACTACTGTATTACAAAACAAAGTAGAGACTTTGGAAGATGAATATAAAAACACAGCAGACTATATTTTTTGTGTGCCTGAAGATATGACAAGAACATATTAAAGTGAATGTCTATAAAGTCAAGTTCCAACAATTTGAGATTTTAGAATTAAGAATTAAGATTTAATCCCGAAGTTTCAGCGATTTTTTAAGGGTAATTCATTTTAATAAATTTTAGTTTTAAATACTGTATATCGATTAAACATGGCGGTAGATAAAGTGCTTTGTGAATCTTTGTGGTTCCTGATTTTTACCACATGGAAATTTATCATTTGAATTATACGAATTGTTAAACGGCTAAATTGTTATAACAATTGCCATTATATTTTAACAATAGCAATTTAACAATAGAACAATTTATCAATTAAAATATATTGCCAAATTGTTTTCCGACCTATCGGAATTTTGATAAAACTCAATAATTTAACAAATTTTATCCTTAGCTTTTTCAATTGCTTTTGTCAAACCATCTGGATTTTTTCCACCTGCGGCAGCATAAAAAGCTTGCCCTCCTCCACCTCCTTTAATCTCTTTTGAAATTTCGCGAATAATATTTCCTGCATGTAAATCTTTTTCTTTAATCAAATTTTCAGAAATCATTACTGTTAGACTTGCTTTCCCGTTAATCGCAGCACCGAGGACGAGATATAAGTTATCAATTTGATTCTTAAGCTGAAAAGCAATGTCTTTTATAGAATCAACAGAATCGATATTAATTATTTCTGCAATAACATTAGTTCCATTAACAGCTTGTACTTTATTAATTAAATCTTTCTTAATAATATTTACTTTTTCTTTATTAAAATCTTCAATCTTTTTCTTAAGCTGAGCATTCTCATTAATAATATCTTCAATGCTTTTGATAACATTTTTGGGATTATCAAAAATTTGCTTAACATCTTTCAATGTATTTATCTCATTATTAATATATTGTTCTGCATTAAAAGAAGTAATTGCCTCAATTCGTCTAATACCGGCAGCAATAGCTGTTTCCGAAATTATTTTAAAAAAACCTATTTCACCGGTTGCATTAACATGAGTACCTGCACAAAGCTCAATAGAATCTCCAAACTGGATAACTCTTACAGTATCGCCATATTTCTCACCAAATAAAGCCATAGCGCCTAATTCTTCAGCTCTTTTAATTGGTAAATTACGCCTCTCGTTTAATTGAATATTTTCTCTAATTTTAATATTTACAATTTGTTCTACTTTGGCAATTTCTTCATCGGTAAGTTTTTGAAAATGAGAAAAGTCAAAACGTAAATGTTTATCATCAACTAAAGAGCCTTTTTGTTCAACATGATTACCAAGTGTTTTACGCAAAGCATGATGCAGTAAATGAGTTGCCGAATGATTACATTTTATCAAATTACGTCTATCTTTATTTACAACAGCTTTAAATTTAGCATTAACATCAGCCGGTAATTGTTTAGTAATATGAATAATCAGGTTATTTTCTTTTTTAGTATCAATAATTGAGATTTTCTCTCCATTTGCTTCAATATATCCCGAATCGCCAATCTGCCCACCACTTTCGCCATAAAATGGAGTAAGCTGAAATACAAATTGAAAGAATTCTTTATTTTTGATTTTAATTTTTCGATAACGTGTAATTTTCACTTCAGCATCAGTATAATCATAGCCGACAAACTCCTCAACCTCATCATCTAACAGCACAATCCAATCATCAGCTTCTATAGCTGCAGCCACACGAGAGCGTGATTTTTGTTTTGCCATTTCTTTATTAAAATCATCAATATTTACAGTTAAATCATTTTCTTTTAAAATCAGCTGTGTCAAATCAAGCGGAAAGCCATAAGTATCATATAAATCAAAAGCATCTTTGCCACTAATAATCTTATTATTATCTTTTTTAGTTTGTTTAATTATTCTATCAAGAAGTTTAATACCAACGTCAAGAGTACGTAAAAATGACATTTCTTCTTCATTAATGATTTTTTCAATAATTTGCTGTTGTTGAATTAATTCAGGATAAGAATCACCCATAGTAGATATTAGAACAGGGATTAGAGTGTTAATAAAAGGTTCTTTTTGGTTTAAAAATGTGTAAGCATATCTAACAGCTCGTCGTAAGATACGACGGATTACATAACCGGCTTTATTATTTGAAGGTAACTGACCATCGGCAATAGCAAACGACACAGCTCGCAAATGATCGGCAATAACACGCATGGCAATATCATCCTTTTCATTTTCCCCATATTTCTTTCCTGATTTTCTTGCAATTTCTTGGATAATTGGTTGAAAAACATCTGTATCATAATTTGATTTTTTTCCTTGAACAACCATACATAAACGCTCAAATCCCATACCGGTGTCAACATGTTTCATTGGAAGCTGTTCTAACGAATTGTCAGCCTTCCGGTTATATTGAATAAAGACTAAATTCCATATCTCAATAACTAAAGGATGATCTTTATTGATTAGATTAACAGCATTTACTTTTTTTCTATCCTCTTCACTTCTCAAATCAATGTGTATCTCCGAACAAGGACCGCAAGGACCTGTATTTCCCATTTCCCAAAAATTATCTTTTTTTGAACCATTTATAATTCTATTCTCAGGAAGATGTTTTTTCCAAAAATTAAATGCTTCATTATCTTTATCCAAATTATCATCTTTTGAACCTTCAAACACAGTTGCATAAAGTCTGTCTTTGGAAATTTTAAACACATCAATTAACAATTCCCAAGCCCAATCTATAGCCTGCTCTTTAAAATAATTACCAAACGACCAATTTCCAAGCATCTCAAACATTGTGTGATGGTATGTATCATGTCCAACTTCTTCAAGGTCATTATGTTTGCCTGATACTCTTAAACATTTTTGTGAATTTGCTACACGTTTATATTTAACAGGGACATTACCTAAAAAAATTTCTTTAAACTGGTTCATTCCTGCATTGGTAAACATAAGGGTTGGGTCGTTTTTGACTACCATTGGTGCAGATTGCAAAATTTGATGTTGTTTTGCTTCGAAAAAATTTTTAAATATTTTCCTTATTTCGTTCGAATTCATAAATCTGATATTAAAAATAAAAATTTATAATTTTGGCTATCATATTGGTTTTAACAACGTCTAATGTAAAAAAGTTTGTAAAATTAATTTATTTAATTTAGTTTTGTAACTGTTTATTATATTTTTTTAACATTTTTGGATAATGTCAAAATATAAATACAAATTTAATCCTGAATTGCTTAAATATGATAAAATTGAAAAAACCAATAAACAAAGGTTTTATAAAATTTTATCATATCTTTTGGCAAGTACATTTATTGCTGTAATCATTATTATAATATTCTCAAATTTTTTTGACACACCAAAAGAAAAATCTTTAAAGCGTGAAAATAAACAATTATTGGTGCAATATAAAATAATGAATAAGAAATTAACTCAGGTTTCAAATGTATTAAGCGATATTCAACAAAGAGATGATAATATATATCGAGTTATTTTCGAAGCTGATCCCATATCTAAATCAATTAGAGATGCCGGTTTTGGTGGCGTAAATCGCTATGAAAAACTTGAAGGTTATACAAACTCAAAACTTGTTATTGAAACGGCAACAACATTAGATAAAATATCTAATGAATTATATGTGCAATCAAGATCGTATGATGAGATTATTGAAATGGCAAAAAACAAACAAAAATATTTTTCATGCATTCCAGCAATTTCGCCAGTTTCTGACAAAGACTTAATAAGATTTGCATCAGGTTTTGGTTATAGGATTCATCCTATTTATAGCAGGTTGACGAACGAAGGGAGGAAATCCCGTATAGCGAAGCGATAGAGAAGCGTATCGGGAGAACTGAAGAGTAAGGAACCACGTAGGGTTCCCTATTAAAAAACTAACGAGAACTAAGAAAAAAAACAAAAAAAACCTTTCTTCCTTTAAATCGTTTACGATTCTTATGAAAATGATTCATAGCCTGGGGTTTCAACCCTAGGGAAACTGAAAAAAAAGAGGACGGATTAAAAATAATCCGTCCTCAATAAATTATAAAAATGTATTTCTGTTTATCTTTTCTTCAATGCCGCTTTAATCATATCGATTGCTTTCTCAATATTCTCAACTGAGTTTGCATAAGAGAATCTCAGGAATCCTTCACCATACTTTCCAAATGCTGCCCCGCTCAAACCTGCAACACCACCTTCCTCAAGTAAGTAATCTGCTAATTCATTTGAACGCATTCCGGTTCCTTCGATATTTGGAAACACATAAAATGCACCTTTAGGATTATTACACCTGAAACCGTCGATTGAATTCATACCATCAACAATAATATCTCTTCTTTTCTCGAATTCTTTAACCATTTCCTCAACTTCAGTTTGCGGACCTGTTAATCCTTCCATACCAGCAATCTGAGTAAATGTTGCAGTACAAGAATTTACATTCGTCATTAATCTTGACATCTGATTTGCAACCTTGACCGGCATGATACCATAACCAAGTCTCCAGCCTGTCATTGCATAAGTTTTTGAGAAACCATCCATCATTATGGTTCTATCCTTTACACCAGGAACGGATAAGATTGAATGATGCTCCCCACCATAAATTATCCTTGAATAAATTTCATCTGCAAAAATATAAATATCATTTTTGATACAGATCTCTGCAATC
>JAUVJB010000191.1 GCA_030592465.1 Bacteroidota bacterium
ATCAAACGTGAAGGTAGCGATAAAACAGGTTGTTGGAAAATTATGATTTGAATTATGAATAAAATGTCTAAAGCCAATAATCCTTATGGAGATGGGAAGGCGAGTGAGAGAATAATAAATTGTATAATGAATGACTAATCTTAAACAAGAAACAGCTAAAGGATTTTTCTGGAGTGCAATTGAGCGTTTCTCTGTGCAGGGGCTACAATTTCTTATGGGTTTAGTTCTTGCACGATTGCTTTTGCCTTCAGATTATGGATTGGTAGGAATGCTTGCAATTTTTCTTGCTATATCACAAACTTTTGTTGACAGTGGTTTTTCCTCTGCTCTTATTCAGAAAAAAAATCGTACTGATACAGATTATTCAACTGCTTTTTTTTTTAATATTGGTGTTGGCTTGTTTTTCTATCTGGTACTCTTCTTTACAGCACCATTAATTGCAAATTTTTATGATACTCCTGAGCTTACATCCTTAACAAAAGTTATTGGATTAAATGTTTTTATTACTTCACTCGCAGTAGTTCAACGTGCTAAACTCACAATAAAACTTGATTTTAAAACACAAGCAAAAGCTTCATTAACTTCTGTTTTTATAGGTGGGTGTGTTGGAATTGCAATGGCATATAAAGGTTATGGTGTTTGGGCTTTAGTTGTACAGTCATTATTACGAAACGGTTTAAATACAATATTTCTTTGGTTTCTATCTAAATGGATACCTAAAGCTGTTTTTTCAACAACTTCTTTTAAAAAATTGTTTTCTTTTGGGTCAAAATTATTGGGGGCGGGATTATTAAATACTATTTTTCAAAATATTTATTTATTAGTTATTGGTAAATTATTTAGTGCCAGTGAACTTGGATTTTATACAAGAGCACAGCAATTTCAAAAAATGCCTTCTCAAAATATTACAGGGATTATTCAAAGAGTTACTTTTCCTGTGTTAAGCTCAATACAGGATGATGATGAAAAACTTATAAAAGCCTATCGCAGTTTTATTAGGTTATCGGCATTTGTAGTATTTCCTTTGATGATAGGTCTTGCTGTTGTTGCAGAACCATTAATAAGGTTAATACTTACCGAAAAATGGATGCCTACAGTACCACTTTTGCAATTGCTTTGTATTGCAGGAATGTTATATCCTGTTCATGCTATTAATCTGAATATTTTAAATGTAAAAGGAAGGTCTGATTTATTTCTAAAACTGGAGATTATAAAAAAAATTCTTATTACAATTGCTATACTTATTACTTTCTCGTTTGGGGTTAAAGCTATGGTGATTGGTCAAATTTTCACTTCATTTATTTCATTTTTTATTAATACACACTATTCAAGTAAAATGATTAATTATGGTGCATGGAAACAAATTAAAGATATGCTCCCAATAACAATAATTACTTTATTAATGGCTTTTGGTATTTGTATGGCAATGCCAATTGTCGATAGTGATGCATTAAAACTTTTAATTGGAATAGTTGTCGGAATTATTATATATCTTGTAAGTGCAAAAATTGGAAATTTTAATGAATTAAATGAGATTGTAAGCTTAATTAAAAATAAAAAATAATGGAACATCCATGATTGATTTAAAACATACAAGAGAATGATTAAATTACAATAGCAAAAAATACCGATTTCATTAGTGCATTCGCGGCTAACATAAAATTAAAGTTTAAAATTTGAGCTTAGCTTTGCGACTTTATGTGAAATAAAAATATAAACAGATAAAAAAATTCGTGTTAATCCGTGAAATCCGTGGACAAATAATTAAATATCAACTGAAAACAAAAATATAAACAGATGAAACATTCATGACCAAAGGGAATTAAGATTTTAGATTTAATTTGGACACACAGGAAAATGATTATATTACAGCAACTTTGCATGAACCGATAATAGCGTCTTTGCGTCTCTGCGATAAAAAAAAGCGTCTTTACGTGAAATAAAAAATTAATAATCGCTTAATAATGAGTTAACTACAAAAATATAAACAGATGAAATCTCAAAAAAAAATATTAGTTACTCAACCAGTTCTCCCGCCGCTTGAAGAATTTATACCTTTATTAGAAGATATCTGGGAGAGTAAATGGTTAACTAATAATGGAAAATATCATCAAGAATTTGAAAAACAACTTGCCGACTTTCTTGGTGTAAAATATATTTCTCTTTTTTCAAACGGTACGTTAGCACTTATTTCTGCATTACAGGAATTAAGAATAACAGGTGAAGTTATTACCACTCCATATTCTTTTGTAGCTACAACACATGCTTTATGGTGGAACGGTATAAAACCGGTATTTGTTGATATTGAACCCAAACATTGTAATTTAGACCCGGAAAAAATTGAAGCTGCAATTACTCCCAAAACTACAGCTATTGTTCCTGTGCATGTTTACGGTAATCCTTGTAATGTGGAGGCAACACAAAAAATTGCAGACAAATATGGATTAAAAGTAATTTATGATGCAGCTCATGCCTTTGGTGTTGAAAAATCCGGAAATTCTGTTTTAAACTATGGCGATATTTCTGTTCTTAGCTTTCATGCAACCAAGGTTTTTAATACTATTGAGGGGGGAGCTGTTATTTGTCACGACGAAGAAACAAAAAAACGAATTGACTATTTAAAAAATTTTGGCTTTGCCGGTGAAACTAAGGTTATTGCTCCGGGCATTAATGCCAAAATGAATGAATTACAGGCAGCTTATGGGTTATTACAACTAAAAACTTTTGATGAACAAATTACAAAACGCAAAATTATTGCAGACACTTATCGTGAATTGTTAACAAATGTAGAAGGAATTAGTTTTTTAAAAGATATTGATGGTGTTAAACACAATTATGCATATTTTCCTATATTTGTTGATGAAAAAAAATATGGAATGAGTAGAGATAAATTATACGAAAAATTAAAAGAACATAATATTTTCGGTAGGCGATATTTCTATCCGCTTATCAGCAATTTTTCTACTTATCAAGGATTAGAATCTGCCAGATTTTCAAATTTACCGGTTGCAAATAAAATTGCTGATGAAGTGATTTGTTTGCCCATTTACCCTGAATTGGAAATTGAAAACATTAAGATGATTGTTGATTTAATAAAATTTTGATACTGCAATGAAAAAGAAGATATTAATGTTAGGTGGAAGTCATTTTCAAGTGCCAGCAATAAAATATGCTAAAAAAGCTGGTTACCATGTGATTACAGCTGATTATTTGCCAAATAATCCCGGACATAAATATGCTGACGAATATTATAATGTAAGTACTATTGATAAGAAAAAAGTATTAGAACTTGCAAAAAAAATAAAAATTGATGGGATAGTATCTTATGCTTCTGACCCTGGTGCTCCAACTGCAGCATATGTTTCTGAAAAGTTGAATTTGCCAGGTAATCCTTATGATTCAGTTGTTATACTTCAACGAAAAGACTTTTTTAAAACATTTTTGAATGAAAATGGTTTTAATATACCTAAATATCGTTCATTTATTAAAATAGAGAAGGGAATAAAATATGCAACAGAATTATTGAAAAGTTATCCAATTGTAGTAAAGCCGGTAGATTCATCTGGATCAAAAGGAGTAACCAAACTTGATAGTATTAATCATTTTAATAGTGCATTCAATTTAGCAATGAATTACTCAATATCAAAATGTGTTGTTATTGAACAATTTATCAATAAATCAATTTATGAAATGGATGGCGATGGTTTTGTTTGGAATGGCAAACTTGCATTTCGATGTTTTGGTAATCAGCATAATGATTTAAAATGCAATCCACATGTACCGGCAGGTATTAGTTTCCCTTATATTCAGGATAAATATTTGCAACAAAAAGCTCATAATATTGTTGAAAAAATTCTTACAAAACTTAATATGAAAGTTGGAGGATTAAATATTGAATATTTAACTGACAATGATAATAATATTTATATCTTAGAAATTGGACCAAGAAGTGGAGGAAACTTAATTCCTGAAGTAATAAAATATTCTACAGGAATTGATCTTATTAAGTATTCTGTTGATGGAGCTTTAGGAAAGGACTGTTCAGACTTAGGAATGATTGAACCAAAAGGATTTTATGCATCATATATTTTACATTCACAAAAAGAAGGTGTAGTTAAAAATATTGTAATTTCTGATGAAATAAAAAGTCATATTGTTGAATATAAAATATTAATTACTAAAGGAGATTATGTTAATAAATTTAATGGTTCAAACGATACATTAGGAACATTTATTCTAAAATTTGAAAATAAGGAACAGATGATTAATATGATGGATAGAATGAATAATTACATTTATGTAGCAATCAAATAGATTATTTTAAATATAAAACTAATAAATTTATGCGAATATTAATAATCGGTCAAACATCACTTCATTGGGGTAGAATGGAGTTTGGTAATATTGGAAATTATTATATTATAGAACCATTTGTAAGAGAGCTTCATCGAGTTTTCCCTTCTGTTATTATTAAAACAACTTTGCAGATGTCTGATGATTTTTGTAATCGAGAAAAGATTGCAAGATTGCCAATGGAATTATATTATTCATGGGAAGATAAGAATTGTTTTGAAAAATCAATTTATGAACTTGGGATTGCTGAAATCTATAATAGAACAAATGAATTACCATTTTCTACACCTTACATTGATGCTGTTTTGGAATCTGATTTGGTCATAGATTTTAGTGGAGACATATGGGGGGACAATGCAGATTTTTTAGGTAAGAACAGATTTGCAATTGGTTTAATTAAAGATAGAATTGCTCAATTATTAGGAAAGAAAACTGCTATGCTAGCTGGTTCACCAGGTCCATTTAAAGATGAAAAAAAAAGAGAATTTGCAAAATTAGTTTATAAGAATTTTGATTTAGTAACAAATAGAGAAAGTATAAGTTCAGAATTATTGAATGAAAATCAATTTAATTTAGAAAAAACGCATAATTTAGCGTGTCCTGCCTTTTTATTTGAACCAAAAGAGGAAACAAAAATGGACAAAGTGTTTTCTGAATATAAATTTTGGGGTAATAAGAAGACAGTTGGATTTATTCTATGTGGATGGAATTTATTAGATGGACCTTTTGATAGATGGCCTATTGATGACGAAGAATTGATTATTTATGTTTCACTTATAGAAAAATTAATTAAGGAAAGGGATGTAAATGTACTTCTTTTGTCTCATTCTAATGGTTTTGATTTACCCCCTTATTTTAAGTTAAAACATGGAAGAGATTATCCTTTTGCAAAGCAACTATATAAAATAATTACAAAACGAGATCAAGTTGATTTGTCAAAACTTCATTTACAAGGAAATGTACTTGATGCATGGGAAACAAAGGCTGTAATAAAAAAACTTGATATGTTGGTTAGTGGAAGAGTTCATGGGGCAGTAGCAGGAATGTCTCAATGTGTTCCAACTGTAATTGTTGATTATGGACATGAACCTAAAGCACATAAATTGAGGGGGTTTGCACGAGTTGCTGGAATGGAAAATTTATTAGCCGACCCCTCAATAAAATTTGATTTAGATAATAAAATAAATTATTGTTTTGATAACGTTGATAAAATAAAAAAACAACTTAAAATGAATATTCCAAAAATAAAAAATTTAGCCAGAAAAAATTTTGATTTATTAAAATCAATTTAATTGGAAATGATAAAACAATATAAATCGTTAGATAAAAAAAGAATTAAAAAAATTTTAAACTTATTGAATAGTGAATACATTCCACATCTTGCTGATCAAGTAAATATTGATGGATATGCAGATAAGTTGGCAAAAAATGCAAGTTTTGTTATTTGTCAAGAAAATAACAAAGATGTCGGAATAATTGGATATTATTTAAATAATGAGTTTGCTTTTATTTCAACGTTCGGATTACATTCTAATTATCAAGGAAAAGGAATTGCAAAAAAAATGTTTGAATGCTTTATTTCAGATTTAGGTAACATTACAACAATATTTTTAGAAGTTCATGCCGATAATAATAAAGCTATTAAATTTTATAATAAATTAG
>JAUVJB010000239.1 GCA_030592465.1 Bacteroidota bacterium
AATCCGTTAGCTGACAGGTGTTTGTGACTTTTTTGGAAAAAAGACTTTTCGGAGTGGACTTAACAATTTAACAATAGAACAATTTAGCAATTATTGAATATGATTACACTGTTGAATAAGTAGAATTGTAGAAATATTCGGTATTTTTTTTTTTACAGATACTATGTATATAAATAAATATAAGATTAAAATAATATTATCTTTTTCTTTAATTTTTTTCGTTGGTGAGTTGTTTTCGCAAAATGTTAGAAATGATATTTCAAATTTAAAATTACAGGAAGATACTTTACGAATATATTTTGACAGCCTTGCAAAACAAAGCGATGATAGTGTTAAATTCCAATTAAATAATCAAATTTTAGAGACTTTTAAAAGAGTGCTTTTTGATAATAAATCTTTTGATTATATTTTTACGTTAAGTCATATTGGGATATTGAAATCACCCGATAATATTTTCAGAATTTATAATTGGAATATTGCATTAAATGATGGTACATATAAATATTATGGGTTTATTCAATATTTTTATAAAAAAGAGAAAAAAAATATTATATATGAGTTATTTGATAAATCAGATGAGATAAAAAATCCACAAACAGCACAATTAACAAATTTGAATTGGTTTGGTGCTTTATATTATGAGATTATTTTGAAAAAATCGGGGAAGCATCAATATTATACCCTGCTTGGTTGGGATGGTAATAATGATTTTTCGAAAAAGAAATTAATTGATGTATTGTATTTTACAAATAAAGGAAAACCTTATTTTGGTAAAAATATTTTTATCATCAATAAGAAAAAAAAGACACGAATAATATTTGAATATTCTTATTTGTCAACAATGACATTGCGTTATAACGATAATTTAAAAATGATTGTTTTTGATCATTTAGAGCCTTCAAAACCATCACTTAAAGGGCAGTATCAATATTATGGAACTGATTTTTCGTATGATGGTTTATATTACAAGAAAGGGAAATGGATTATGCAGCAGCATATTGATGTTCGAAATCCTAAAAAGAAGA
Organism: Bacteroidota bacterium; assembly: GCA_030592465.1. Lineage (GTDB taxonomy): Bacteria > Bacteroidota > Bacteroidia > Bacteroidales > B39-G9 > B39-G9. Next base: position 1,026 of record JAUVJB010000239.1, read on the forward strand.
AAAAGTAACAAAACAAAAATTTATTAGTTTTTAAATTGGTTTATTAAAAAATTATACGTAATTTGGTATATATTTTAACAAGACAAAAAGGGAAAGATAAAAGTTTAAGGTAACCGTTTATAGTCCGCCAGCTGGCGGATAGCTGAATGGTTAAATTGTTAAAATTTGTCCGCCAACTGGCGGACTGATTGTTATAATAATTGCCCTTATATCTTAATCCCGATGGGTCGTGATTAAGATAAAGTTCAACAATTTAGCAATTGAACAATGTAACAGTAAAGTTTATGTTTTATTTTAAAGATAAAGATGTATTAGTTTTTTTAATTGATGATAATAAACTTCAATTAAAGCTATTAAAAAATCAATTTGTTACCTGTAAAGAAAATTATAAAGTAAAAACATATACTTCAGGAGAGGAATTTATAGAAGATATTACCGAAAATCCTATTCCCGATAAATATATTACTTTTATAATATTAGACTATTTTTTAAAAACAAAAGATAACAAAGATGCTAAAGACGGCGTTCAGATTTTAAATATCATTAAAGAAAAAAAACCAAATTTTAACATAGTTCTTTTATCAGCTTACGAAAATGATGAAAATATTGACTTTAGCAAAACTTATAAAGAGCTGGGTGCAATTGCTTATGTTAAGAAGAATGAATTTTCATTTACAATTATCAACAATATTATTCAGCGCATTGTTTTTAATAGAAATTTAAAACGACGCAGGAAAGAAAGCCGTTTATCAACAATATTATTTATTTTAACTGCATTAATTATTCTAATTACTTTCTTTATTAATAAATTTTTTTAATCCGGTTTACCGGTAGAGATAAGGCATGCCTTGTATTTATTTTAACTTGGTTATAATTTCATATATTGTCATTAATAGTCATTAATTGTCATTGGTAGTCATTGATAGTCAATAAATAACCGAATGACCCCGTGAAATATTGCTTCGTAATTTACTCACATTTTTATTTTATTTTTAAAGGTGTTTCCCGAAAAAAAACCGGACAGGTTGTGAAATCGCTTCGCTTAGTTCACAGGGCAAGCAGCGAAGCCAAATGGCGTGAAACAAATGACAACAAATAACGGCGAAGCCAAATGACAACAAATGATAAATTATATTACGGCTCTACTGAGCTTGCCGAAGTGCAAAATATAACCGTACAAAGTATGCTACTAATTTATAGGTTTCTGCCTATTTGTCATAAATAAATTATTGGCACATACTTTGAAAAAAGAAAACCGTGATAATAACGTTTAACATTATAAATTTACATAAAAATGCAAAAAGGTAAAATAGGAGTAACTACAGAAAACATTTTTCCGGTAATTAAAAAGTTTCTTTATTCAGATAATGATATTTTTTTACGTGAGATGATTTCAAATGCTGTTGATGCAACTCAAAAATTAAAAGTATTAGCTTCGGCAGGTGATTATAAAGCTGAATTAGGCGACACAACAGTCAGAGTCTCTGTTGATAAAAAAAATAAAACAATTACCATCTCTGATCATGGTCTTGGAATGACAAAAGAAGAAATTGACAAATATATTAATCAAATTGCCTTCTCAAGTGCCGAAGAATTTATAGAAAAATATAAAGATGATGTTAACACTATAATAGGTCGTTTTGGTTTAGGTTTTTATTCATCTTTTATGGTTTCTGATAAAGTTGAGATTATAACAAAATCTTATCTTAACGATGCCAAAGCTGTGCGATGGGAATGTGACGGAAATCCTGATTTTTTTATTGAAGAAATAGAAAAAGACAAGGTTGGTACTGATATTATTTTACATATTGATGATGACTCAAAAGAATTTCTCGAAGAAAATAAAATTAATGAGTTGTTAAACAAATATTGTAAATTTCTTCCTGTTGAAATAGCTTTTGGAAAGAAAAAAGATTATAAAGACGGTAAAGAAGTTGAAACAGATAAAGATAATATTATTAATGACACTAAACCTGCATGGACTAAAAAGCCTGCTGAATTAAAAGAGGAAGATTACAATAAATTTTATCATCAACTTTATCCTTTAATTTTTGAAGATCCATTGTTTAATATTCATCTTAATGTTGATTATCCTTTTCATTTAACAGGTATCTTATATTTTCCTCATATTAAAAATAATATTGATATTCAAAAAAATAAAATTCAACTTTATTCTAATCAAGTGTTTGTAACTGATTCTGTTGAAGATATTGTCCCCGATTTTTTAACACTTCTTCATGGTGTTATTGATTCTCCCGATATTCCATTAAATGTGTCACGAAGCTTTTTACAAAACGATTCGAATGTTAAAAAAATATCAAGCCACATAACAAAAAAAGTTGCTGACAGATTAAATGAGATATTTAAAAAAGACAGAACCGAATTTGAAAAGAAATGGAACGATCTTAAATTATTTATTGAATACGGTATTCTCTCTAATGAAAAATTTTATGAGCGTGCAAAAGATTTTACATTGTTAAAAAATATTGATAATAAGTGTTTTACATTCGATGAGTATAAAAATATTATTAAAGATAATCAAACCGATAAGGATGGTAATTTAGTTTATCTTTATGCTACAAAATCTGACGAACAATTCAGTTTTATCGAAAACGCTAAAACAAAAGGTTATGATGTATTATTAATGGACGGGCAACTCGACGTTCATTTTATTAATTATTTGGAACAAAAATTTGAAAAATCACACTTTGTTAGAGTCGATTCTGATGTTGTTGACAAATTAATCCCAAAGGAACAAGTTAATGAAAGCAAATTAACTGTTGAGCAGCAGAACAAGATGAGACCGGTTTTCAGAAGTCGTCTAAACAATAAAGAAGTATTTAGTGTTATTTTTGAGAACATGGATGAGAACGAAGCTCCTGTGATAATTACTCAATCGGAATTTATGAGACGAATGAAGGACATGTCTGCAATGAATCAGATGAATTTTTATGGTAATTTACCGGACAATTATAATTTAGTTGTTAATACAAATCATCGTCTTATTGTTAAAATTGCTGAAGATATTGATAAAAAGAATGATAGTAAGCTAAATAAATTTGATGAAGAATTAATCCCTATTAAAGAGGAACATACAAAATTAGAAGAGCAAAATAAAGATAAAAAAGATGAGGAAATTAAACAGGTAGATAATGATAAAATTTCCGAATTACAAAATAAGATTGATGAAATTAATAAAAATAAAGAAGAGATTTTATCAAACTATGGTAAAAAGAATAAAATTGTTAAACAGTTAATTGACCTTGCTCTTATTTCAAATAATATGCTAAAAGGTGAAAACATGAATTTATTTGTAAAACGTAGTGTTGATTTAATTAAATAGTGTTTGCAAGAAAACGTCAATAACTGCGTTATACTCGTCTTAAAAATCAGTCATTTACTTTAGTAAACTCCTGATTTTTAAGACTTCGCAAGCCTTGTTCTTGACGTTTTCTTATCAAACACT
>JAUVJB010000049.1 GCA_030592465.1 Bacteroidota bacterium
CTACACCTGTAAAACTTAATGCCTTAATTTTATTTTCAATGTCGCCAATGCTATCTGCCAGTTCTAATGCACGTGTTCCATAAAAGAGTGCAGAATCTGTATTTATGTTTCTTTGTAACCAGCATAGTTCATTCAGCAATTTTACTTTTTTGACATTATCTGTGCTTTGTTTCAAAATGTTTTTCAGACTGTCAATTTTAACTTGATTTTGAGAAAATGCCGAAGAGCAAATGATTAAATAAAAAAGGAATAAAAAATATTTTTTTTTCATAACCGAACCGACAAATTTAGAAAACTATATTAATATGTTAATTATTGAATATATTACGAATATAGTAAAAAAAAGTTTTATAATATAATATTGGAATTTAATTATTAGAATTTGACCAACAGCAAAAAAAAGGCTGTCAATTATTGACAGCCTTTTTTAATAGTCTCAAAAAAATTATTTTTCAATTTCGTTTTTAACTTCAGTATCAGTTTCAACTTTAGGTTTGTCCCCAATATGTTGATCTAAAAAGTCGCCCATAGCACGATAAAAATCCATCCTGTTTTCTTCGTTACGGAACCCGTGACCTTCGTTATCTTTAACCATATATTCAACAGTAATACCACGAGCTTTCATAGCAGCAACCATTTGGTCTGACTCGTTTTTATTTACACGTGGGTCGTTAGCACCTTGAGCAATAAATAAAGGAACCACAATTTTATCTGCATGAAAAACAGGCGAAGCAGCAGCAAGTAGTGCACTGTCTTTAACAGGGTCTCCAACTTGATTATACATCATTTCTAACATTGGTTTCCAGTAAGGAGGAATAGATTTCATAAAAGTAAATAAGTTAGCAACGCCAACATAATCTACACCACAAGCATATAATTCAGGAGTGAAAGCTAAGCCGGCAAGTGTTGCGTAGCCACCATAGCTTGCACCGTAAATTGCAACACGTTTTGGGTCAGCAATGCCTTCATCAATTAACCATTGAACACCATCAGAAATATCGTCCTGCATTGTAAGTCCCCATTGTTTATAGCTTGATTCTAAGAATTTACGGCCATAACCTGTAGAGCCCCTAAAATTCATCTGTAAAACAGCATAACCTTTGTTAGCAAGATATTGAACTTCGGAATTAAATCCCCAAGAATCACGATGCCAAGGTCCGCCGTGTGGATTTATTACAACAGGTAAGTTTTTTGCTTCAACACCTTTTGGCAATGTTAAATATCCGTGAATAGTTAAACCATCGCGTGATTTATATTCAATAGGTTTTTCAACAGCCATATTATTTTCATCAATCCAAGGAGCTGCATCAATTATTTTTTCTAATTTATCAGTGTTTTTATCGTATAGATAATAAGCTCCCAAAGAACGGTCGCTATAAGTTCTTACAATAAATTTATCTTCATTTTTAGTTTCGCTTGTGATAACAACTTCATATTGTCCAAGATCTTTTTTTAATCTTGTAAATAAATCTTCGGTTTCTTTGTCAAAGAAATGTCTGTGTCGCTTATCGGTAGTATATGAAACAGCAGTAACTACTTTGCGTTTTTTTGAATAACTCAAACTAGAAACGTCAACTTCGTCGTTTTTATAAATAGTTTTAATTTCTTTACCATTAGCAATATCAAATAAAACAATTTCTTTTTTATCTCTACCGAGATTTGAAGAAGCATAAACATTTTTGTTGTCAAAATCGAAAAACATTGGGTTAACACCTTCTTTATAATCAGTAGTTAACACAACTTTAAAGTCTTGGTCTTCGGTATCACGATAAAGAATACTTGTTTCAAGACCGTTAAGAACAAAAGCAACTCTTAATTTCCCTGCGTGGTCAGTCATCCAACCCATAATATTTCCTGGATTTTCGGCAATCATTTTCATTTCGCCCGTAACAATATTTAAACGATAAGGGTCAAAAATTTGAGGATTTCTTTTGTTTAATCCAATAATTACTTCATCGGGAATATCTTCTAAGTCGTCAATAATTTGAGTTCTTACTCCTTCAAAATCTGTTAAACAAATTAAGTTGCTACCGTCAATGTTTACACCATAAAGTTTATAGTTTTCATTTCCACCGGTATCTTTTAAGTATAAAATTCTGTCATTATTAGCCCAGAAATATCCAGAAATATCTCTTGTTGTGTCTTTTGTTAATTGAATTACAGAATCTTTACCAATTTCTTGAACAAAAATATTCATTCGTTTTTCGTACGGAGCTTTGAAAGCGTAGTATTTCCCGTCAGGAGAAATTTTGAATGATGATTTTTCAGGATTTCTGAAGAAATCTTTTAATGGTACTTTTGTAGCTCTCATTTCTTTTTTTGTTTGGTTACATGAACTAAAAAAAGTAATAATTACTAAACCAATAATTAATAAACTAATTTGTTTCATTTTGTGTATAAATTAATTTAAAAAGGAGTGATGAACCTCATTATTATCATCCTTTTTATTATTATTAAATTGTTGATGAGGATTTTTATTTTTTATTTTGAGTAAAAGTATAATATTTTTTAGTATTCATGAAATTTTTTATTTAATTTAGTAATATGAATTTAGATTTAAACATATTTGATGTTGAACATAATCTTGAACAAGTAGGTAAAGGAAAAATTTTAATCTCTGAACCTTTTGCTTTAGACACTTATTTTTATCGTTCGGTAGTGCTGTTAACCGAATATAACGAAAAAGGTTCGTTTGGCTTTATATTAAACAAGCCGGTTAATATTTCTGTAGATGAAATATTAAAAGATTTCCCTGAAGAGGATTTTAATGTTTCAATAGGTGGACCTGTAAATCAAAATTCAGTTCATTATATACATACTTTAGGCGATAAAATACCAAATAGTGTAAATATTTGTCAGAATGTTTTTTGGGGTGGTGATTTTGATATATTAAAGCAATTGGTTAAACAAAGACTAATTCAGAAAAATCAATTGCGTTTTTTTATTGGCTATTCAGGGTGGGAGCATAAACAATTAGATGAAGAAATTTTAAAAAATTATTGGATTGTTTCTGAAATCAATTCTGAAATGATAATGAATGTTGAAAAAAATTACTGGAAAAATATTTTAGATAGTCTAGGAGAAAAATATAAAATTTGGGCAAATTCACCTCAAAATCCCGGCATGAATTAGTCATTAAAAGAAGTTTCGTTTAGTTTGTTTATCAATATTTTTGATGTTTTGTTAAAATATCGCCGATTTTTATATGCAACAACCCACCTGATACCTGAAATAGCATTTGTTAAAAAAACTTCATCTGCCGATAATAATTCATCAGGTTTAATATTACAATCATCAAAAACAGTATAATTAAGAGATAGTGCGGTTTTAATTATTTGAGTTCTCATAATTCCGGGAATGCAACCATCGGTTAATGCAGGAGTATAAAGTTGATGATTTTTTACAATAAAAATATTTGAGCTCACAGCTTCAACAATTTTATTTTCTTGGTTAAGAATAATGCAGTCGTCAATGTTATTTTTTTGTTTATATATGCCGGCAAGAACAAAAAGTAAGGCATTTGATGATTTTATGTCTGAAAAATAATTAATGCTTTTTTTAATTTCATCATAAATGTCAATTACCAATCCTTTATTGTTCAAAGTATATTTAGCGTGTTTAAGTTCTTCGGCTTCAATAATAAATGATATATTGTTTGATAAAGGTGTGTATAAACCACCATCGGAACGAAAAACAGATAAACGTATTTTTGCTCCTTGATATAATTTGTTTTTATTTAATAATTTGATAATCAGGTTATTCGTATATTTTGAGGTAAAATAAGCAGGTACGTTCATTTGTAATTTTTCAATGCCATACATAAGACGCATATAATGTTCATTGAAGAATTGAACTATTGTTCCGTTTGCGTGCATAGTTTCGAAAATCCCGTCCCCATAACGAAAAGCTCTGTTTTGTGTTGTTAATACAGGCGAATCACTTAGAACAAAATTCCCGGCATTACATATATATTTTGACTTTATCATTTATACTTTGTGCGATTATATTTTGCGTAATGTAATTTGCCTGCCCCGTAGAATTGTTTACCAAGTGAAATGCGAAGCATATTTCACAATGGTGAAGCAATATTTCACAGGGTCATTTGTTTCACCGCCTGCCCCGTAGCGAAGCGTATCGGGGTCATTTGTTGTCATTTAGCTTCGCTGTCATTAGTTGTTCAATGACAATCTATGACTATAAATGACTATTAATGACAATCAATGACATTATATGTAAAAATTATAACCGAGTGAAGTATAACAATTACGAATTAACAATTATACTACAGTATTTTAATATATTTTCATTAGCATCAACTTTAATAGTATGCAAACCAAGTTTATTACCTGCTTCAATGTCGCGGTCACCGTCACCAATAAGAAAAGAAGAAGAAACATCAATATTAAAACGGGCAATTGCTTTTTCGAGTAATAATGTATTAGGTTTTCGGCATAAGCATTTTTCATTACTTGAGTGATGAGGGCAATAATAAATCTCAGTTAATTCAATATTATGCTTTTGTAAATAATTTTTCAAATAATTATGTAATTCTTCAACTTGTTCTATAGTATAGATGCCTTTTGAAATACCACTTTGATTTGATATTATTATTATTAAATAGTTGTTTTCTTGAAATTTTTGTAAACTCTCAACTATTCCTTCATTTATTTTAAAATCTTCAATCTTATAAATATAATAATGCCCCGAATCATTATTTATTACACCGTCGCGGTCGAGAAATATTGCTTTATTCATTTGAAATGATATTTTTTACAAACTTAAAGAAACAATAAGAAATTAACAAAATGTGAAAATTTTAATTTTTGTGGATTGTACTAATCAAAAGTTAAGCAGGTGACTGATAAAAACCTGAAATAATTCGGGTTTTAAAATAATAGGAAAGATTAAGCCAAAAACAGCACCCCAAAAGTGAGCATCGTGCCCGATATCATCAACATTTTTTTTGCTCATATAATATGAATAAGCTAAATATAAAAGTGCAAAAATAATTCCGGGAATAGGAATTATGGCAAAAAACCAGACTTTATTAAGCGGATCAAAAAATATTGTGGCAAAAACTACAGCAGATACTGCTCCTGAAGCACCTACTGCATTGTAATTGTAATTATCACGGTTTTTAATTAAAGAATAGATTATTGAAATTATAATTCCCCCAACGTACAAACAAATGAAATATAAATTTTTATTTGCACCAAAGTAGTAATGAAAATAATGTTCAAGAGCTGTCCCAAATGAATACAGCACTATCATATTAATTATTAAATGCATATAATTAGCGTGGAGAAAGGCGTATGAAAAAATTCTATACCATTGTTTGCGATGATATATTTGGTAAGCGTTAAAATTATATTTATATATTAACTCTTTTTTTAAAAAAGCAGATAATGAAAATAATGATGTTATTGTAATTATTATGAGCGTCATTAATTTTGGTTTTTTCTTAATTTAAGTGGGTAATCCTTTTTAAAGCCTAAAGTTTTAATTGTTTATTGATTATTGATTATTGATTATTATTGATTCATAAATCTAAAGGCTAAAGTAAAAAGGCTAAAAGTTAGAATAAAAAGTATTTTAAAATTATTTTTTTTTTTTATTGCAAAAATTAATCCTGATGCTTCGGGATTTGATAAATCATTCATTATATATTTTTTTTACTTTATACTTTGATTTTTTAGCCTTTAGTCTTTTTACTTTATTCTTTTGCCCATTCTAAATCATACAGAACCTTAATTTTAGTAAAAAAATACTAATCGCGTGGTTCAAATTCAAAAGGAACATCTAAAATTGAAGAAAAGTTGATTCCCATCTTCAACATATCTTCATCAGGTTTTTCGTAGCACCATAATATTGAAATTTTTTTACCTTTTTTATATAGGTCTTCGAGTTTTCGAAAAATATAAAACATAATTGTATGTGATGATGAGCTGAGATATTGAAAATAAAATTCACATTTTAAAGTATCAATATCTTTGCCATATTTATCAATCCATTCAATTACAGGCCTAAAAGTTGCATTTGCATTTTCAGGTATTGAAACACCACGAATTTGAAAAATTAAATTTTCAGCATCCAAATAAATACTTGGACTGTCATCTGTTGCATCTATTTTTAAAATTTTCAATTCTTCTAATTATTAAATTTAAAAATCTAAAATTAAACATAATTTGATATCATACCAAATTTTGTTTATATATTTCAAAGTTTTCTTTGTCGAATGTTACAAAAATGACGTTACTGATTGATTTATTGTTCGTTAGAAATTTTTTCATTTCTGATATTGCAATCTTTGCAGCTTTGTCTTTTGGGAAACGATAAATTCCTGTGCTAATATTTGGAAACGCAATTGTCTTAATATTGTTGCGAACAGCTAATTCTAAACTTTTTTTATAGCATGAAGCTAATAATTCCTCTTCGTTATTTTTACCCCCATACCAAACAGGCCCAACAGTATGAATAATAAATTTGCAAGGTAAATTGTATGCTTTTGTAATTTTGGCATCACCGGTGTTACAGCCGTTTAATGTGCGACATTCGGCTAATAGTTCTTTACCTGCAGCTCGGTGAATAGCTCCATCAACACCACCTCCACCAAGTAATGACTTATTTGCTGCATTAACAATAGCATCAACTTCGAGCTTTGTTATATCGCCTTGAAATATTTCTATTCGTTTCATTATAGAATTCTTAAGATTTGTTAGGGAACAAACGTAAAAAGTATTAATTATAAAAAAAATAAGTATATAATGTTTGCAATCCGAAAGAGCAGTTTGAATTTTTTTCTAATTTACTCACAATGTTATCTGTTTTTTTAAGGTGTTCGTGAGTGCTTCGCAGTTCAAAGGTGTTTGCCGAAAAAATCAGCACAGGCTGTGAGACCGCTTTGCTTAGTTCTAATTTCCAATTTCAATGTTTTGTGAACTGTTATAAATTGATTTTCAATATATGAGTCCACTCCGAAAAGCCGATAAGCGGTTAATCCGTCAGCTGACGGAGGGATTAGAAGCTACAAGCCTGTACGTCAGTCTATTACAAAGCCGCTAATCGGCTATTAATTGATAATTTTAGTTTTCACAGTGGACTCATATATTGCTTTTAAGTAAATATATGGACATTCATTTTATTTTATTGCAATGTAATATTTTTTAAACAAAATCCATTAATTTGAATAAATCAAGTTTATGAATTTTGCGTTTGCTCCATTTTTAGCCGATTAGCGAATCCGCAAGCTGGCGGATGTCTTGGTGTCTTTGTGGCAAAAAAAGACTTTTCGGAGTGGTCTAAATTTTTATTTTTTCAATTAAACTTATTCATATTTTATTTTTAATATATTTGTAGCATAAAGATTCTTCGAAGAATATTCACATATTAAATGTAAAAATGCAAGTAACTGAAAATTTACCCCGTAAAATAAAATATAAGGGTACATCAGACTTTAAAAAATAAAATTATATACTGATGAAAATAAAAGTCCTAATCTCATTAATATTTATAATATCCACATTTCATAGTGTAGCACAAAAACAGAATAGAATTCCGTCTGAAAAGCCGAAATTAATAATAGCTATTGTTGTTGATGGCATGCGATATGACTATGTTTACCGTTATTGGAACAATTTTCAAGAAAATGGATTTAAAAAGTTGATTAATGAAGGAACATTTTGTAAAAATGCCAATTATAATTATCTGTTTACACAATCGAGTGTTGGTTATGCAACAATATCAACCGGAGCAATGCCTTCAAGTCATGGAATAATATCAGATAAATTGTATAACCGTAATAAAGGGAAAATGGTTTATTGCACAAAGGATAATACTGTTGAATGTGTTGGCTCTGATAGTGAGAATGGTAAGATGTCTCCCAAAGAGTTGTTAACATCAACTATTGCCGATGAATTGAAATTGTCAAATAATGATAAATCGAAAATCATTACTGTTTCAATAAATGCAGGTGCCTCAATTTTGTCAGGTGGTCATACGACAGATGTGTCATATTGGTTCGATGAAAAAACCGGAAATTGGGTTACAAGTTCGTTTTATATAGATTCTCTTCCCGATTGGGTTTGTAATTTTAATGATAAAAAAATTCCTGATATTTATCTTGACAGACAGTGGAATCCAGTTTTGCCCATTGAGAAATATTCAGATGGAAATACACAAGGTATTTCTGAACGAATTGGTTTTTATAAAAAATCCGGCTTTCCTTACGACTTGTTAAGTTTAAAGAAAAAATCAAAAACTTATACCATATTAAAAAATACTCCTTTTGGAAATACTTACACAAAAGATTTTGCAATAGCAACAATATTAAATGAGAATTTGGGTAAAGATAATTATCCTGATTATTTAGCTGTTGGATTTACATCAACCGGAAATATTAGCGAAGCATGCGGAATAAATTCAATTGAGCTCGAAGATGCTTATGTTAGACTTGATAAAGAAATTGCTCATTTTGTGTCATTTGTTGATGAAAATATTGGTAAAAATAATGTGTTGATTTTTCTTACATCTGACCATGGTTCTGCCTATGCACCACAAACACTGATTGATAAAAAAATTCCTGCCGGGTATTTTAACAGCGATAGGGCTATGCTTTTGTTACGAACATATATGAATGCCGTTTACGGTAGTGGGGACTGGATTAAAGCTTATTATGATAAATCAATTTATTTAAACCGTAATTTAATTGAAGATTCCCAACTTTCACTTAAAGATGTTCAGACAAAAGTTGCACAATTCTTAATTCAATTTTCAGGTGTTGCAAATGCTGTTACTGCTTCAACTTTAGAAAATACCGATTTCTCAAAAGGAATTTTCAAAAAAATGCAAAATAGCTTTAATCAGGAACGTTCGGGAGATGTAATTATTAACCTTGAACCTGCCTGGATTGAAAAAGGCGATTATGTTACTCAGAGCAATTCCCCATATAATTACGATACTCATGTTCCTTTAATTTGGTATGGCTGGAAAATTAAGAGAAGTACTTTAAACCGAAAAGTTTTAATTAATGATATTGCTCCAACTATTGCAAATTTTTTGAATATTGCACAACCAAACGCATGTTCAGGTGATGTTATTTATGATATTACGAAATAAGTTTATTATACAACATTATTTATAGTTTACCTACAGAAAACAGATATGATTAAAACAACAACATTTATAGTAATTTTCTTATTTTCCGGTTCCGTTTTTGCTCAAACAACATTCTTAGATACTATTACATCCGACTTTTTGAATGAAAACAGAAAATTAAGAATTCATCTGCCCAAAACATTTAATAAATCCGATAATAAAACATATCCACTTATTTTAACTATGGATGGAGAGTATATGTTTTATAATATTATTGGAAATACTGAATTATTATTGGTAACAGATAAGATACCGGAAGTAGTTGTCGTGGGCATTAATCAAAACTATGCCGATACGAATCAAACCTTCGCACGATATAACGATTGTAATTATGATTCCAAAACCGGTTTGCCAATAAAAAAAGGTATAGTTTTTTTTAAATTTATTACTAATGAATTAATCCCTTATCTCGAAACAAATTACAAAATTGGTAAGTTTAAAACAATTTGTGGTCATTCATTTACGGCTAACTACATAAATTATTTTTTACTTGATGAAAAACCTCTGTTTAATGGTTATATTTCTATAAGTCCGTATATTCCAAAACCTTTGGTCAAAAATCTTTACAAAGAATTAGAAGAAAATAATGATTGGTTATTTTATTATTTGAGTACTAGTGAAAATGACTTATCCGGTCATAAAAGTTCAATACAAGAATTAGATTCTTTATTATTTAGGAAAATAACTAATCATAAATTTCAATATACGTTTAATAATTTTGATAAGGAAACTCATTTCTCTCTTGTTAGCAGGTGTTTACCTCTTGCAATAAAAAGTGTTTTTTCTATTTATGCTCCCATTAGGGATGAGGAGATAGAGCAAGAAAAAGAGCTTGTAAATTTTCTTCTTAAAAAATATGATAAAATTCAAAAAATATACGGAATAAATCTTGCTATAAGAGAGGATGATTTAACAGCCATCTCATGGGTTGCCGAAGACAATGAAGATTGGACATCTCTAAAAAAAATAGGAAAATTAACAGTGTCATTATTCCCTGACATTGCTGACGGCTATTATATGTTGGCTTTATGCGAAGAAAAAGCATCACATTTAGAAACGGCATTAATTCTTTATAAAAAAGGATATTCAAAATTAGGAAAAGAGGTTTTAAATAAAAGTGATTTTTACGAAGATATTGAACGAATTGAAAAGTTATTATCAAACAAAATTAAAAATTAACATTGCCCGATAAAGGCACATAGAATATGCAACAACTAATTGTAAATATTACGATTGGGTATAAAATATATTTGTAAATCGAAAAATTATGAAAAAATGCATTACACACCATAAACTTAAATGTTATGTATAACTTCCGAGAATTCTTTTAACAAATTAAGATTTTTTTCAAAAGCAGTTCCAATAACAATAACATCGGCACCTGCATCACAAATTGAAATTAAATCGTTTTTTGTTGATATGCCGCCTCCAACAATAAGGGGAACGGAAATATTCTGTTTAACTTGTTTTATCATTTTTGTATCAACAGGTTTTGGTGCGCCGCTGCCTGCTTCGAGATAAATGAGTTTATGCCCAAGCATTTCGCCGGCTATTGCTGTTGCAACAGCAATATCTGTTTTGTCATATGGTATGGGAGTGGAGTTACTCATATATGCCACAGAAGTTGAAGCTCCACTGTTTATTAATATATAGCCGGTTGATAATATTTCCAATTTACTTTTTTTTTAGTAAAGGAGCTGCAACAACATGATTGCCAATTAAAAAATCAGGATTTCTGCCCGAGATGAGCGACAATAACAATATTCCATCAGCTTTGTTTGATACTTGTAATAAACTTCCGGGAAATAAGACTACAGGAATTGTGGAATTTTTTTTAACCGTCTCAATAGCCTCTTCAATTGAATTTGAAATAATGCTTCCGCCAATTAAGATAAAATCAACTTTGTTTTGTTTCGCTTTTTGTGATACTTCAATTAAAGATTGGGTGTTATGTTTGTCAGGGTCTATTAATAAAGCAAGTTGCTTTTTGTTTTTTTTTTGTTTTTGAAGTATATTATTGTAAATCATTAATATAAACTTAAGTTATTTGCTACACCACACAATTACGTAATTGCTTAAAAAAAAATAATTTAATAAAAATTTATCTGTCAATTCTTGTGATATGATATTACCAACAAAGCTACCTTCTTTTTTTAAATTAAACGGTTCTATATAAATATTTTTTTTTAAGTTGAGATTTTTTTCATTAAAAATCTTGTAAAGTGCTTCTTTTGCACACCAGTATATATATAATTGAGAAGTTTTGTTTTGTGAATTAATTGATTTTATTTCTTTTTCTGAAAGAAATTTTGAAACTACTTTGTTCACTCTTCCAGATAAAATATTTTCAACATCAATAGCAACATCATTTTTTTTGCTTAATATTAATGTTACCATTTTTTTTGAATGTGCTATGCTTATTTTATATGAGTTGTCGCTCAAAAAGGGCTTCCCGTTTTCGTTGGATATAATTTTTTTATTTTTTGATAATAGATTTTTTAAAAGAATGCGAGTTGTAATCCATTCAAGTTTGCGATTTTGATTAGTTAAGTTGTTAAGATATTTTTGGTCGTTTTTATTTAATTTATGAACAGAAAGGAGCTCGTTTAAGTCTTCGGTTATTTCCCAAACACCAATTATACAATCACTTGCATTTTCTTTTTTTAATATTAAACCCATTTTTTGAAAAATAAAAATTAAATCATAAATCTAAAATTTATAATAGGACTGACGGATAATCATTAATTAGAGTTATATTTCTCATCCCATTCAAAAGTTTCAATTAAATTTAATATATCAGTTCTAATAAACTTAATTACAGGTGCCAGAGAATCTTTGTTTGGCCGGGTATTAAAATATAATGCTCCTCGCAAAAAATGTTTAGTGCTGTCGGTTAAAAAGAACTGAATATTAGAAGCCGTATTTCCTTTAATATCGTATAAGATTCCATAAACTTGCTTTTCTTTGTCAGCATAAATTTTTTCATTAATAGCATCAGCTTTAACCGTATGTTTATATGCAAACTTGCGAGAATCTTCAACATATTGTGACAAGTTATTGTTAATTTCCTTATAACTAATATAAATTTTTGCTTTAAATTGAGGAAATACAATATTAATCCAAAAAGGTTCAGTATCTGCTTCTTTATCTTTTACTATTTTTGCATACTTAGGAAAATCAAAACTGTAAGGTGAATTATTTGAAAAGTGCTGATAGTCTTTTTCGGGAAAGTCAATTCGCATATATCCACGTGGTTTTGGAGTATAGTCATGTTTACAAGCAAAAAAGACAAACGTAAAAAATATAATAAATAATATTTTTTTAGTCATAATTACTTTTATTGATTATTATAGTTGAGATAAACAATTGTCTTTGTTTAATAAAAAGCAATGTTTACATTTTATTAATACCTAATTTGAACGGTTGGGAACAAAGAAAATTGCTAATGCTTTGGTGCTAAAAAATTTTCATAAAATTTAAGGACACCTTATTGGGATGTGAAAATTTTAGAAATTTCTGTGAGTGCCAAATGATTGGTGATTTTCAAAGTTTACAATAGTTCAACTTCGGTAATAGTAATTTTTATCATTTTAATTAGTCTATTATCCGCATCTTCAATTTTGAAAATAAAATTTTTATATGTCATTTCTTCATAAAGCTTAGGTATTTCACCTTTTATTTCAAGTATTAAACCGGCTAAAGTATCAGCTTCACCTTTAATATCATCAAAAAACTTATTATCTGTTGATGTAATTTTATAAAAGTCGTTTAATAAAGTTTTCCCTTGAAAAATAAAATTATTATCATCAATTTGTGTATAACTAATCTCATTTTCGTCAGATTCATCAGTAATTTCTCCAACAATTTCTTCTAAAATATCTTCTAACGTAACAATCCCTGATGTCCCTCCATATTCATCAACCACAATAGCTATATGAACTTTATTAGTTTGAATTTCTTCGAGCAGGTCGTTAATTTTCTTTTTTTCAGGAATAAAATAAGGATGTCTAATTAAGCTTTGCCAGTTAAATGTGTTAGGTTTCTGAAGATGAGCTAATAAATCTTTTATGTAAAGTACGCCTTTAATATTGTCAAAAGTTTTTGAGTAAACCGGAATTCGTGAAAATCCTGAATTAATAATAACCGATAAAAGTTTTTTAAAATTTGTTTTGATGTCAACAGCAAAAACATCAACACGAGGCTTCATTATTTCATTTACATCAATGTTTCCAAAGTCGGCAATTCCTTTAAGCAATTCTTTATCTTCAGTAATTGAATTTGAGGTGATGTCAAGTGCTTTTGAAAGCTCTTTCATTGAAATATTTTGTTTTGCATGAAATTTTTTATCAAAAAAGGATGTTGAATAAATTAACAATGAGCTTATTGGGCGGAATATTTTTTCTAAAATAAATAATGGAGATGCAGTAAATGTAACAAATTTTTCAGGGTAATGTGTGGCAAGTACTTTAGGAATTATTTCTCCGAAAAGAAGTAATAAAAAGGTAATAATTATAATTTGAAAAATAAAGCCTAAAATTGAAGATTTTGAAAAATTAAAAATCGATTGATTTAAATAAGTTGAAATAATAATAATTGCAATATTCACAAAATTATTTGAAACTAATATTGTGCCTAACAGTCTTTTTGGCTCGTTTAATAGTTTAGTAACAAATTTATCATTATTGGTTTCCCCTGTTTTAAAAGACTGAATGTGTAAAGGGTTTAACGAGAAAAAAGCAACTTCAGACCCAGAAATAAGGGCAGATGCTACTAATAGAAGTAGCACCAAAATAAACCCTATAATGTTCCCCATAGTAATATTATTGATGGTAATAATGTTCAGGGTATTATATATTACCATCGAAGCAGGTTCGGTTTCCAAATTTTATTAAATTATAATTAATTAAAATGGTAAATCGTCAGTTTCCTCTTCAATAATGTCTACTTTTTGAGGTGCACTATTATCTTCACTAGAAAGAGGAGCGGAACTTTGATTTTCTTTTTTACTGCCTAACATTTGCATATTGTTGGCAACAATTTCAGTAAAATATTTTGTCTCGTTATCTTTTTCATAAGAACGAGTAGTTATTTTACCTTCAAGATATATTTGATTGCCCTTTTTTACATATTTCTCAACTATTTCTGCCAACTTCCTCCATGCAACAATATTATGCCATTCGGTTGTTTCTACTTTTTCCCCGCTTTTGTTCGTGTATCTTTCGTTGGTTGCTAATGTGAATTTTGCAACGGACATACCATTCTCAAGGTGTCTAACTTCTGGGTCTTTACCTACGCGACCAATTAAAATAACTTTATTTACAGCCATGTTTTTAAATTTTTTATGAAATTA
>JAUVJB010000285.1 GCA_030592465.1 Bacteroidota bacterium
AAAGATTGCGAAGATTATGATGGTGATAAGAGTTACAGAAGAAAGACGATTCCTATTATCTGGGGTAAAAAAACTGCTAAAAAAATAATTGTTGTTTTGTCTTTGTTTACTGCCTTCTCATTAATATTTATCTATTTTAGATATTTGAATGATAATATTACTTTTTGGTACTTTTTAACAGCTCTTATTATTCCTTTATTTTATATGATGTTTAAAACTATTAAAGCACAAAATAAAAATGAATACCATTTTATTAGTCAATTCCTGAAATTTATTATGATTGCAGGGGTAATGTATTCATTTGCAGCTCGATATATAATGATGAGTTTATAATATAAAATTGATTAATGTTTTTACAGAATTTAGAAAATTATCAAATAATATTAGCGTCAAAATCTCCACGCCGACAATATCTGTTAAAAGAACTATGTATTGATTTTAAGATTGTTGAAACTAATAATGTTGATGAAATTTACCCTGAGAATTTTCCAAAACATGAAATTCCGGTTTTATTGGCTGAAATAAAAGCACAAGCTTTTTCTGATAAATTGACTGATAATCAATTAATTATAACTGCCGACACCATTGTGTTATTAAATAATGAAGTTCTTCAAAAACCAACTGATTATAATGATGCTGTAAATATTTTAAAAAAATTATCTAATAATAAACATACTGTTGTTACCGGAGTATGTTTAAAATCTAAACAAAAACAAGTTGTTTTTTCATCTGATACCGATGTGTATTTCAAAAAACTAACTCACGATGAAATAACATATTATTTAGATAATTATAAACCGTTTGATAAAGCCGGAGCCTATGGCATTCAAGAATGGATTGGATATATCGGTGTTGAGAAAATTGAAGGTTCTTATTTTAATGTTATGGGTTTGCCAATTCAAAAATTATATGAAGAATTAAAAATTTTTTAATTAGTATCTGTCCATAAAGTCAATAATAATGATAAAAATTTCAGATTTTAAATTTTAGATTTAACAATTTAACAATCCGCCGGCAGTCGGACAAGTTTTAACAATTTAACAATAAAAAAAACAATTATGTTCAGAAAAATTTCATTTTTAGTTTTAATAGCATTATTTGCTAACATATTACAAGTAAATGCCGACGAAGGTATGTGGATACCTCTTTTGCTAAAAAAATACAATTATCTCGAAATGCAGAAAAAAGGCTTTAAATTAACAGCCGAAGATATTTATAGTATTAATCAAGCATGTTTAAAAGATGCAATAGTCGGTTTTGGTAATGTTAATCGTCCTTTTCGTCATTTTTGTACGGCAGAGCTTATTTCAAATCAAGGTTTATTAATAACCAATCATCATTGCGGATTTGGTTCAATTCAGTCGCACAGCTCTATTGAACATGATTATCTTACCGATGGCTTCTGGGCTAAATCGAAAGATGAAGAGTTGTCAAACGATGGTTTAACTGCTTCATTTCTTGTTAGAATTGAAGATGTTACCGCTAAAGTTTTGGCTAATGTAACAGACACAATGGATGAAACGCAACGATTAGATAGTATTAATAATGCAATGTCTGTTATTGAGAAAAATGCTGTTGAAGGAACTCATTATATTGCTAAAGTAAAGTCTTATTTCTCAGGTAATCAATATTATATGTCGGTTTATGAGGTGTTTAAAGATATCCGTTTAGTTGGAGCTCCTCCTTCAGCAATTGGTAAATTTGGTGGTGATACAGATAATTGGATGTGGCCTCGTCATACAGCCGATTTTTCTATGTTTCGCATTTATGCTGATAAAAATAATAGTCCTGCTGAATATTCTGCTGATAATGTACCATATACACCAAAAAAATATTTACCAATATCATTAAAAGGTGTTAAAAAAGGTGATTTTACACTCGTTTTTGGATATCCGGGCACAACAAATGAATATCTTACTTCTTATGCTGTTAGTTTGATTTCTAAAATTGAAAATCCTGCTCAGATAAAATTAAGAAAAAAACGTTTAGAAATTATGGCTGCTGATATGAATAACAATGACGAAGTTCGTATTAAATATGCATCAAAATATGCAGGTGTGGCAAATTATTGGAAGAAATGGATTGGTGAAAATCGAGGGCTCCAAAAATTAAATGCAATTAAGAAAAAACAAGATTTAGAAAAGCAATTTAATGTATGGGCTAATTCAAACGATACATTAAAACAAAATTTTGCTTACTTGCTTCCCGAGTATAAAAAATTATATGATGAGATAACTCCTTACAGCTTAGCTGTTGACTACGTTTACGAGGCTGCTTTTGCTATTGAAATTGTGCGTTTTGCCGATTATTTTTATGAGTTTGACAAAATTACAAAAGAATCGTCTCCTGACGATGTCTCAAAAACTGTTAATAATCTAAAAAAACAAACAAAAAAGTTTTTTAAAGATTATAATCTGTCAACTGATAAAAAGATTTTTATTGCTATGCTTAAAGCATATAACGATAATATGTCAAAGGAATTTAAGCCTGATATTTATAATGTTATAAATAAAAAATTTAAGAATAATTATAAAAAATATGCTGACTATGTTTATTCAAAAACTTTTTTAGTCGATACAAATAAAATTGCCGATTTTTTAGATAATTATACATATAAATCAAATAAAAAATTAAAAAAAGACCCTGCTTATAAGTTGTTTTCAAGCATTTACACTAGTTATCGAAATAATATTTATCCTAATTATAAAGATATTAATACTAAAATTAAACGACTGAAAAGATTTTATATTCAGGGGTTACAACTTATGCAAAGCAACAAAATATTTTATCCCGATGCTAACTCAACTATGCGTATAGCTTATGGTGTTATTGATGATTATTATCCTCGCGATGCTGTTCATTATAACTATTTTACTACACTAAAAGGGATAATTGAAAAAGATGACTCTGATGTATATGATTACAAAGTACCTGAAAAGCTCAAACAGTTATATCTGCAAAAAGATTATGGACAATATGCACAAAATGATACTATGCATGTGTGTTTCACTGCCTCTAACCATACTACGGGAGGTAATTCAGGCAGTCCGATTATTAATGCCGAAGGTCAACTTATCGGTATAAATTTTGACAGAAATTGGGAAGGTACTATGAGTGATATTATGTACGATCCGGATCAATGCAGAAATATTTCGATTGATATTCGTTATGCTTTATTTATTATTGATAAGTTTGCCGGAGCAACAAATCTGATTAACGAAATGACTTTGGTTAAAGATTAAAATTTAGATTACTAGTATTGCGTCAATTTAATTATGAAACATTTGTAGTGATAAAATAAATTGTTTTGTTGTGCTATTGTTAAATGGCTATATGATTAAATGGTTAAACGAACAG
>JAUVJB010000150.1 GCA_030592465.1 Bacteroidota bacterium
AAATTTAAATAATACAATGAAAAAAATAACAGCAATAATAATATTACTAACTACAATTAATTTAATTACAGCCCAAAAATGGAGCGAACCTGTATTAATTTTTACAATGCAAGGCTACAACGATAATCCTGATTTTTGCGTTGACCATTCCGGAGTAATACACTGCGTATGGTCGCATGAAATAGAAGCGAACTACCGAAAAATATATTACTCAAAATCAGAAGACGAAGACGATACATGGACAGAACCCAAAGATGTTTTACAGAATAACGAAAAATGGATGACAAATCCACACCTTGCTGTAGACTCAAAAAATAATTTATATTTAACTTATGATTATAATGCAGGAGACCCTAATAATATGCTTGTGCTTTTTACAAAATATAATGGAACAAACTGGAGCGAACCTGACACAATTTCTACAAATATGCCTCACTCTATGTACAACAAAATTGTTATAGATAATAATGATAAAATATATGTTTTTTGGCATAGAAGTGAAACAATTTATTACAGATTTTTTGAAAATGATACTTGGAGTGAAATTATAAATTTTTTAATTGGTAATCATATTGCTAATTTGTATACTCAAAAAAAACAGGCTTTTTAAGGTTTAACTAATTAAAAATTTCACATTATATCCAAACAAAAATCATTTAATAAAAAAAAATAACTTTGAACACTAATAAATAAAATTTATTAACATATGAAAACCATAAAAACATTACTTATTCTACTTTGCATGTTTTCTGTAAAAACATACGCACAATACGAAAATTTCGAATGGACAATTACACCTGATAACAATTATTATAGTAAAGCTTTCGATGTAGAAACTGATATAAATAATGATATTTATGTTACAGGAAGATTTAAAGATACATTAATAATACAAAACGACACATTATTTTCGCCCTTGAACAATAATGTGTTTATAGCAAAATTCGATAGTTCACAAAATTTATTATGGCTAAAACAAAGTAAAGGTAATTGCATAATTGACGGACTAATTAAAACAAAAATTGATAATAATGGAGATTTTTTTGTTGTAGGTGATTATAAAGGAAGTGAACTTATATTCGAAAATGATACTTTACTTCCGGTTGATTATTATAGTATGTATATTGCAAAATACTCAAGTAATGGAGTATTGTTATGGACAAGATCGCAGGAATTTGCATGGACACAGGATATTACTGTTGATTCACTCGGTAATTTGTATATAGCTGTATTTTATACTTATTATGTAATATTCGACCAAGATACAATATGGGGAAATTCAAATTACGAAGGATGTGTAGTAAAATTTTCAAGTACAGGAGTTTACCAATGGTCAAGACAATTACATTCTCCCGAGCATGATTCCGATTATAATTACGACAACCGTATTTCATCAATAACAAGCGATACCGAAAATAATATTTATCTTGTTGCATGGTTTCACCAAAAAGCAATTTTGAATGATAGCTTGTTTACTGCCGAGCAATCTGGTATGTTAGTTACAAAACTTTCGCCCGACAATAATATTATTTGGAACAAGAAATATGATACATGGACTAATCCTGAAAAAAAAATGTTTAATAAAGAAATATCATCATTTTATACGTATATAATTTCAGATTATAATAATAATATTTATGTTATAAATGGCTTTTATCCTAATATTAATTTTGCTGATACTACAATTGTTTCGGTTTCAGGCTATTTAGAGAATCATTTTATTTTAAAATTCGATGAAAATGGAAATGAAATTAATGCATCTCATATTGCAGGTGCATTTTTTGAAAGTATGTATGATAAATTTTGTATAAGTTTGAATAATGATTTTTTCTTTACCAGTAGTTGTGATGATTCATTGCTTATAAATGATACAGTTATTAATATTACTGAGGGAAACAGAACTATAATAAAATTTAATAATAATAATAATTTTGATACATATATTGAAATTCCATCAAAACTTTATTTATCAATTACAGTCGATAATAACAATAGTATTTTTATCGCTGGTGCTGATTTTAACAACTATATATATGATTTCCAATTTATTATGGCTAAAGTAAAAGGTTTTAACACAAGTATTATTCCTTCTTCATTAAATAATAGCAATAATAATATTACCATATATCCAAACCCAAATACAGGAATAATTAATTTTAATAATCCAAATAACGAAGCAGCTCAAGTATATTTATACAATTTACAAGGGAAATTAGTTTATAAAACAAAAACTAATCAAAATAATACCGAAATATCCTTACCCGAAAACCTTACCGGAATGTTTATAATAAAAATTCAAAATAAAAATTCAGTTTTTACACAAAAAATAATAATTAATTAAAAATTTTATACTATGACCTAATTTGAGCGATTGTGGACAAAGAAAATTGCTAATGCTTTGGTGCTAAAAGATTTTCATAAAATTTGAAGACACCTTATTGGTATGTGAGAATTTTTGAAATTTCTTTGAGTGCCAAATGATTGGTAATTTTCAAAGTTTACAATCGCTCAATTTAGGTATGATTAAACTGAAAATTTTAACAGTATTTTGTTTGTTAATTTCAACACAAATCAACATAGACCCAAAAAAAATCATATCTCTCACAAGTTCAAAATTTGGGGACTATAAATTTATTTTTTTGTTTAAACAATTAAGACTGAAAGTCTTTGACAATATAACTTAGGGCATCGTCCCAAGTATAGATGTGATTAGACCTCAATCACTCTGTCAGAGTGAGAGAAATTACAAGCCAAAATAATTCTCGTCATATTCTATTATATCATACTGTTTAAGAAATTCTTTATCAATTAAATCTGCAGGATTTGTATATTTTATTAGTCTTTGTCTCAGTCTTTCAGACTGATGAATATTTTCTGTTATATTTCTTGGGACGATGTCCCAAATTATAGTTGTTTTAGTCCTTCGGACTATTTCTAAAAAAAAGATGTATTTAAACAAACATCATTTCTTTACAAAGGCAAAAAAACGCATCCCCAATTTTTGAACTTGACCCCTTATTATTTTATTTTAACCAAGAATTATCCAAATCCTTTTAACTCAGAAACTACTATTGATTTTGAAATCGTAAAAAATAATGTTAAAGTTTCTCTAATAATTTATAATTCAAAAGGACAAACAGTAAATAAATTAATTGATAAGAAAGTATATTCCCATGGAAAATATTCTGTAATATGGAAAGGCAAGGATTCCTATAGAAATTGTGTTTCACCGGGAATATATTTTTATAAGCTAATATCTGATAAGCAAATGGTGGTGAAAAAAGCTATTCTAATAAAATAAAAGATAAAAAAAATTATGTTGAATCCGGCATTTTGAGAATACTGTTGCAAACAACTTGAAAAGTAAAGAACAAACGCTCATTAATAGCTGACAACAGTACTAAAACAAATGTTTATAAAAAACAAAGACCCACAAAAACAAAAGTCATTAAAAATTTAGTAATTTTATAAAAAAATGCTAAAAAAAATAACTAAAAAATTTGGAAAATTCGTTTTTTTTTTTTTCTAATTTTGTAAAATAAATTTAAATAATACAATGAAAAAAATTACAACAGCAATAATAATATTATTTACCACAATTAATTTAATTACAGCACAGGAATTGAACCAACCACCATTAATTCCAAATAGGCAAAGCTATAATTATACAAATAATATCAGGAAACATTTTAATGCCATTAAATATCAAAAAAGTGATAGTTCAAAAGCACTATGTTATGATAAAAAACAAATACAACTACAAAATACTATTCAAAACAAAAACATGAAGTTGTATAATCAAGGTAATTTAGAAAATTCAGGAAAATTATATGATATAAGTAATAATTTTAATACAGACAATATACTTGAACATATTTCATCACCTTTAATTTCGGGTATGTATTTTGACATAGTTGTTAAGAACAATACAGCTTATGCGGCAAATGACTGGGGTATTATGATATTTGATGTAACAGACAAGGTAAATCCTGTTTTAGTAAATAGCATACTATTACCTCTGATGACAACATATATTGATATACACAACAATTATCTTTTTGTTAGTGGTTTTTCAATAATAGATGTTACATATATCTATGATATTTCAACTCAGCATGAACCTGTATATATAACAGATTTTCAGGAAACAACACTAAAATTCTGCATAAAGGACAATACACTTTTTTTACTAACCCACCATTATGAGAGTGGTATGTTTATAGATGAAAAATTGAAAATATTTGAAATAAGCAATATTGAAACTCCTGAACTACTCAGTGAAATTGATAGTGTGAAATCTTTTGAATTGTCAGATAATTATATTTATACATTATTTAACACTACTGACGGTGTTGATAGTATCAGCTATTTAAAGATTTATGATATAACAAACACATCTAATCCTATTAAATTAAATGAAATTGAATTAATTGGTAGCACTAATATTTACCGCCCTTATTTATTTATAGAAGATAACTATTTATATATAATAGGACGAAACGATATGCATATATTAAATATTGAAGACCCAATATATCCTGAAATCTTATGTTATTTTGAATCCGATGGAATTTATAATGAAAATGGACCAAGTTGTATTAAATACAACAATTATCTTTACTGTAATGGAGGTTTAATACTTGATGTTTCAGAACCGGAAAATCCGCAAATAGCAGGGAATTATAAACCTGAGCAGGTTTACGACCAAATTGTTGATATTTTTATTGATGAAGGATATTTATATGTTGCTAACTGGGAGAATGGTTTTTATATTTTAAATTTATCTAATCCTACACAGCCGGAATTTTGCTCATTATATTTATATTTTGATTTTTTTCATGGCATATACAAAAAAGATAATTATGCTTATGTAACTTCTATGAACGGACTTACAATTCTTGATGTTTCTGAACCGGAAAATGGATTTGTAGTAGGAAGCAATAATAATATAAGTTGGTGTAACGATATATTAGTTGAAAATGATTATGCTTATGTGGTTTCAGATTACGGTCTTACTGTTTTCGATGTCAATACCCCTGAAAGCCCTTTGCTTTTAAGTAGTTGCAGTGGTGGTGGTGGCAAATTAATAAAAAAAGACAGTATAATTTTTGCAGGTGGATTTTTAGTTAATCGTTTAAATGTTTATAATGTTAGTAATCCTAATAATATTCAACATATTGGATGTTATAATTTTATGCGTAATCCTCATGATTATTGTATAAAGGATAATTATTTATTTATATCTGATGCAAATTATCATTCACCAAATACTGATTATAATGGGGGTTTAAAAGTTATTGATATTTCCAACCCTGAAAATCTGGAAATTGTTACTGTAAATAATCCGGATACAACACGATATTATCGCTCTATTGAAATTAAAGATAATTATGTATTTATGGGAAGTAATGAGCCCGGTATTTATGTATTTGATGTTTCTAATCCTTTATCACCAATAGTTTATACTTATATTAATATTGAGCAAAATGCAGGAATTATGGATATGGAAATACAGGGTGACTCTTTATACACATCAAGTTTAAGAGGTAATTATATTTTTAATATTTCAAATATTGATTCTATTAAACTTGTTAGTTTTTCTCCTGGCAGTGAATCAAATTGTAAATGGTCAATTTTCATAGATAATAAATATTTATACGAAGCTTCGGATTATGCTTTAAATATTTATAAATTAAAAGATAGTACAGGCAATTCAATATTTAATATTAATTATACTTCAAATAATGATATTTCTATTCAAAATTTCCCAAACCCTTTTAAAAATTCAACAAATATAAAATATAAAATTCCCTCATCTTTAAAAAATATGCCAGTTTCACTCAATATTTATAATTTAAACGGACAGTTAATAAAAACTTTATTAAATAATCAAAAACAAAAAGGAGGTGTTTATTATGAAATAATATGGAATGGTAATAATAATACCAGTAGAAAAGTTAAAAGTGGAATTTACATAATTAAACTTGATATTGGAGATAAATCTGTTTTCAAAAAAACGCTTTTAATTAAATAAAAAATCTTTATTTCTTTATATTTCAATTACTTAATTATTAACTTAAAATTTATTTATTATGAATTACAAAAAAATCACTTTTATTACATTATTTGTAATATTGTTTATTTTTTCAGGAGTATGCCAGGAATGGATACCAATTAATGGTAATAATACACCTGAAAAACCTGAAGTAACAGTTATTTCTTCAGATGAATATGAAACAATTATTCATGTTAGTATTAAAGGCTTTTATAAGGAAGATCTTGTTGTAGAAGGAATTACTTATCAAAAGCTGAAATTCCCCAATTATTTTACAACACTAACAATAGGTAAACCTGCATTACCAATTATTACTGAACTAATTGGTATTCCAAACGAAAAGAATGTTGATATTTCTGTAATTAATTCTACAGAAATTGAAATTACAGGTTATAATGTTTATCCTTTCCAAACGCCTTTATTAGAAGGTGAAGAGCCTGTAGAATTTGATATTAACGAAGGATTTTATTCCTCAAATACATATTTTCCTGAAATTTTAGCATCAAAAACATATCCAATGATATGGCGCAATATCAGGAATGTAAATATTTCATTAATGCCTTTTAAAAATAACGCTACTACAGGTATGCTTAAAATAATTAAAGAATTTACTGTTAAAATTGAATATTCAGGAATAAGCTCAAAGAATGTTTTATCATCTGAGCCTCGCTATATTTCAGAAGAATATGAAAAAATGTATAAAAACCTTGTGTTAAATTACGATTATCTTTCAATTAACAAAAAAAGCAATAAAGATAATGACGATTATGAGTATTTAATAATTGCAGCAGATAATTATGCAAATAAATTAGATAATTTTATTGAACATAAAAACAATAAAGGATTAAAAACTAAGCTTGTAACTACTTCTGAAACTGGTACAAGTTCAGAAGATATTAAACAGTATATTACTAATGAATACAATGAGCATGAAATAGAATATGTTTTATTAGTTGGAGATTATCAGGATATACCTCAATATTTCTGGACTTATTATGATAGTGATTATTGGTATGGCTGTATGGATGGTGTGGATGATTACCATGCAGAAATTTCTATTGGCAGGTTTTCAGTTAGTACAAATGAAAATCTTAATAATATCATAAATAAATCAATTAAATATGAAAATAATCCTCCTTTAGACAATTGGGTAAAAAAAAGTTTATTAATTGCTCATAAAGAATTAGCACCCGATAAATATCAGGCATGTAAAGAAAGAATAAGAACTGCAGAAAATACTAAGTCCGGTACATATTCAATAATGTATCCAATTTTTGATTTAGCTTACGGTGCTCATGTTGCAGATGGAGGAAATGATGCTACAAATCAAACAATTATTGATGCAATAAATGAAGGTAGAAATGTTGTAAACTACAGAGGACATGGTAATCAAAATGGTTGGTTATCAG
>JAUVJB010000122.1 GCA_030592465.1 Bacteroidota bacterium
GTAATATACGATATTATTGAAGTAATAATTAAAGGAACAAACAGTCCGTAGCCATCGGTAATTTCAGCAATAAGAAAAATAGATGTCATCGGAGCATGCATAACACCAGCCATAACACCTGCCATACCAACAAGTGCAAAATTACTTTCAGGAACATTAATAAATTTACTTTTATTAATCACCAGAGCTAAAAAATATCCTGCTACGCCACCCATAAACAGAGAAGGAGCAAAAACACCTCCTACTCCACCTGCTCCGTTAGTAACAGCCATAGCAACAACTTTAAATATCAAAATTAAGCCGAGAACAATAATAAATAACCAATAATTATCCTTAATAGAATAAAATGGGCTATTATTTAAAATATCAGAACCATGTCCACCCAAAATTACTTTTAAAGTTTCATATCCTTCACCAAATAATGAGGGAAAAATAAAAATTAATAAACCTAAAATAAGTCCCCCGTATATCAGTTTTCGAAATGGATTTTTAAATCTGTCGAAACGAGATTCAACAAACATTGATGCACGAGTAAAATATATTGAGATAAACCCTGAAAAAACACCAAGTAAAATATAATAAGGAATATTCTTTAAAAGGAAAGCATGTGTTAAGTTAAATGTTAATAAAACCCCTTCACCCATTAAAAAAGACGAAACCATTGTAGCAGTAACGGCAGAAATCAATAAGGGGATTAAAGAAGCCATGGTTAAATCAAGCATTAATACTTCAAGAGTAAATACCAAGCCTGCTATTGGTGCATTAAAAATTCCGGAAATAGCACCTGCTGAACCACAAGCAACAAGTAGAGTAACTTGTTTATAATCTAAGTGAAATAATTTTCCAAGAGATGAACCGAGAGAAGCACCTGTTAATACAATAGGAGCCTCAGAACCAACAGAGCCACCAAAAGCAATAGTAAAAGTACTTGCAATAATTGACGAATAATTATTATGTGGTTTTATTATACTATTTTTTTTTGAAATAGCATAAAGTATCTTGCTTACACCATGACCAATATTATCTCTAACAACATATTTAATAAAAACAACTGTTAAAAACAATCCAAATAAAGGGAATGCAAAATATAAAATATTTTCACTTTGAACATCAAAACCTTGAGTTAATAATATTCGAGTATAATGAATAGTATTTTTTAAAACAACTGCCGCTAATCCACTTAAAATTCCTACAATAAAACTTAAAAATAAAATAAATTGTCGTTGTTTAATGTTTTTAACCCGCCATATTAAAAATTTACCAATTAAATTCGTTCTTGCCATAATGTTGCAAAAGTACGATTTAAGTTTAAAAAACATTAAATAAACAAAAAATAATTTATCGACAAAAAATTAATGTAAGCGTTCACACAGTGCTTTAAATTATTATACTAAAAATGGTTATATTGTTAAATTGTTTTTATTGTTAAATTGTTGAAATACAAGTAATATGGGGAATAACAATCCGCCAGCAGTCGGACAAGTTTTAACAATTTAACAATCTAACAATTTAACCATTCAGTTATCCGCCAGCCGGCGGATTGTGAACGCTTACAAATTAATCTTGATTTTAACATTTTTTTATATTAAATTGTTTAATTATTTCGTTAATCAAACTATAATCTATATTTTTGAAGACTAATAAAAAATTAAATTATTCTAAAAAATTAAACATATCAAGGGAATGAGTAATAAATTATTAATCAGGGACTTAACTCTACGAGATGGGCAACAATCATTATTTGCTACAAGAATGAAACAAGAGCAAATTGAAAGAGTTTTACCTTTTTATAAAAATGCAAATTTTTATGCAATGGAAGTTTGGGGTGGTGCTGTACCTGATTCAGTGATGCGTTTTTTAAATGAAGACCCTTGGTTCCGATTAGAATCTATCAAAAAAGAATTAGGTGATAGTACAAAGCTAACAGCCCTTTCAAGAGGAAGAAACTTATTTGGGTATAATCCATATCCTGAAGAAGTAATTGAAGGTTTTAACAGAAATGCTATTGAAAGTGGCATTAGCATTATGAGGATATTTGATTGCTTAAACGATATTAACAACATGAAATCAACAATCAAATATGTTAAAGCAAATGGCGGACAAGTTGATTGTGCTATATGCTATACTATTGACCCAAAATTTACAACAACACAAAAGGCAAAAGCATTTCTAAAAGGCAAAAAATTACCTCATGATGTTTTCACAATAGATTATTATATTGAAAAAGCAAAGGAACTTGAGGCTTTAGGTGCTGATTTAATTACAATTAAAGATATGGCAGGTTTAATTACGCCATCAATATCAGGAAAACTTATTAAACGTTTAAAAGAAGAAATTAAAGTACCAATTGATTTTCATACACATTGTACACCCGGTTATGGTTTAGCATCAGTTTTAACGGCTATTATTAATGATGTTGATATTGTTGATACAAATATAATGAATTTTTCAAGTGGTCCTGCTGCTCCGGCGTTTGAAATTATTCAAATCTTTGCAAATAAATTAGGTTTAGATACAGGTGTTAATTTAGATGCTGTTGTTAAAATCAATAATGAATTAAGAACAATCAGACACGAGCTTGAAGAATATGATAACTATAAGCAATTATTTCCTATTGAATTTGATATCACAAAAGACACTCTACCAAAAAAAATAGATAATTTATTTGATAAAGCAATTGAACTGGCTAAAAAAGATGATGAAAATGAATTGTTATTTGTTATTCATCAAATTGAAGACTATTTTAATTTTATTGGGCCAAACGAACAAGTTAAACATGCTGAAATACCGGGTGGTATGTACACAAATATGTTAGCTCAGCTTAAACAACTTAAATTAGAAAAATTAGTTAACAAAGTATTGGAAACCGTACCAATTGTACGAATAGATGCAGGTTGTCCTCCTTTAGTTACACCATCGAGCCAAATAGTTGGAGTTCAGGCAGTAAATTGTGTTATTGATTCTAATGCAGGGAAACCTTATTATACAAATATCTCAACACAATTTAAAAATCTTGTAAGAGGTAATTATGGTAAGACTCCTATTGACATTGACCCAAATTTTAGAGAAAAAATTTGTGGTGTAAGAGAGTCTGAAAATTATGATTCAAACAATTATAAGAAACAAGAGAACGAAACAATTTGTGAAGACTTTGGAGGATTCAAATTAGCAGCTGATGAAAAAGAAGAATTGTTGCTAGAACTTTTCCCTTCAGTAGCTAAAAACTTTTTAAGAAATAAAAAAGAAAGTGAAGTCCTGAAAGTAAAGAAACAAATTGTTGAAGAACAACTTAAATTACAGCAAGAAAGAAGAGAACGTTATCTTAAACTAACTCCTGAAGAAAAAGAGGAACGCTTAATAGAAGGTCTATACCATTATAATTGGGGTTCAATGGATGCAAATCCGGAAATTGAAGATTATCCTAAAAAGAAAAGATAAAAAATAACTAAATTTGATAAATGCTAATTATTTAAAGCAAAATGGTTTAGTGTCATTTTGCTTTTTTTATTTTAAGTATTATCTTAATAAAAAATTTATCACATAAAATTATTATGATAAAATTCGACAAATTCACACTTAACAACGGACTAAGAGTAATTGTACATAAAGACAAATCGACTCCAATTGTTGCAATAAACATTTTATATGATGTTGGCTCAAGAGATGAAAATCCAAATAAAACAGGTTTTGCACATTTGTTTGAACATTTAATGTTTGGCGGCTCAAGAAATATTCCTGTTTATGATAAACCGTTGCAACAAGTAGGAGGCGAAAATAATGCTTTTACAAATAGTAATATTACAAATTATTATCTAACACTTCCTAAAGATAATATTGAGACAGCTTTTTGGTTAGAATCAGACAGGATGTTAAGTTTAAACTTCTCAAAAAAAAGTCTTAATGTTCAACGTAATGTAGTTATTGAAGAATATAAACAACGCTATCTAAACCAGCCTTACGGCGATGTCTGGTTAATGTTACGTCCTCTGGCTTACAAAAAACACCCATATCGTTGGGCTACAATTGGTAAAGATATTTCACACATTGAAAATGCTAATTTAGATGATGTTAAGGACTTTTTTAATAAATATTATGCTCCAAACAATGCAATATTAACCATAGCAGGAGATGTAGAAACAGAACAGATAAAAAAACTTGCTAAAAAATGGTTTGAGCCTATCGAAAAAAGGAGTGTGCCTGTCAGAAATTTACCTGTTGAACCCGAGCAAACCGAAAAAAGAGAAATGTCAGTTAAAAAAAATGTTCCTTTTAATGCTATTTATAAAGCATATCATATGTGCTCTCACAACGACAAAAATTATCATGCTACTGATTTAATATCCGACATTCTTGCAAACGGAAAATCATCTCGCTTATATCAATCGTTGGTAAAAAAACAAAAAAAATTTAGCAACATTGATGCTTATATCACCGGCGATACTGATAACGGCTTGTTTGTTATAACAGGTCAACTAATTAAAGGCGTTAAGATGGATGTTGCCGAAAAATCTATTGAAAATGAATTAACTCTAATCAAAAATAACGATATTACTGAATATGAGTTAACTAAAGTTAAAAATAAAGTTGAGACAATACTTGAATTATCTGAAATAAATGTTCTAAATAAAGCAATGAACCTCTCATTTTATGAGTTGTTAGGAAATGCCGAAGACATTAATTTAGAAACAGAAAAATATTCAAAAGTAAGTATTGAACAAATAAAAAATATTGCAAATAATATTTTTAAAGAAACCAACTGTTCAACATTATATTATACTATACTATAAACGATTATAATTTCAACATTTAACAGCGAAAGATCTGGGGCGTATCAGGTGTCATTAAATAGTCATTAATAGTCATTAATAGTCATTAAATAGTCATTAATAGTCATTAATAGTCATTAGTCATTGACGGCGAAGCTAAATGACGGCGAAACAAATGACAGTGAAACAAATGACAGTGAAACAAATGACCCTATGAAATATTGCTTCGCAATTTCACAGGGCAGGCAGCGAAGCGTAATGACAACAGAATGACGGCAAAGCCAAATGACAAAAAGTGACTCAATGAAATATTGCTTTGCTTAGTTCACGTGGCAGGCAGAAAGTGATAAATTATATTATGGAAATAAAACAATCTTAATTAAAAAATATGCAAGAGTTAAATAGAAAAACCCAACCGTCTTATCATAAAATAAAAAAAATTGACATAATTAAAGCTGACAAAAAAGAGTTGGCTAACAATATTCCGTTATATACAATAAATACAGGCTCTCAAGATATTGTAAAAATTGATTTTGTATTTACAGCAGGTACTTGGTATCAAAATGCCCCGATAATTGCATCAACAACAAATTCAATGATTACTGAAGGCAGCAAAAAATTTAATTCACAACAAATTGCTGAAAAATTAGATTATTATGGTGCTGTGTTACAATTAAATATTGATAATGACTTTGGAATAATCAGCTTTATTTGTTTAAATAAACATTTAAATAATATTTTACCAATAATTGAGGACTTATTAAAAAATTCAATATTTCCAAAACATGAGCTTGCGATTAATGTTACAAACAGAAAACAAAAATTCTTAACCAACAATTTAAAAACCAATATATTAGCACAGCGAAAATTTTTAGAAGTTGTTTACGGCAAAGAGCATCCTTATTCAAATAAAACAGAATCGGTTGACTTTGATAAAATAAAACAAAATGAAATAATTGACTTTTACAATAAATTCTACACATCAAAAAATTGCAAAATAATTGCATCGGGTAAAATGAATGATGGTTTTTATAATTTGATTAATAATTATTTTGGTAATAATGACTGGGAAAAATCGTATAATGATAAAAATTTTAATTACAAAATAACATCATCAAAACAAAGAGAGTATGTTGTGCAGAAAAAAGATGCTTTGCAATCGACTATTCGAATTGGGAAAATTCTTTTTAATCGTCGAAATGATGACTTTATTGGTATGCAAGTTTTAAATACAGTTCTTGGAGGTTATTTCGGTTCACGATTAATGTCTAATATTAGAGAAGACAAAGGATATAGCTATGGAATATATTCATTTTTAACATCTTACTTAAATTCCGGTTATTTTTCAATTGTATCAGAAGTAAAATCGGAAGTAAGTAAAAAAGCTGTTAATGAAATTTATAAGGAAATAAAAAGATTAAAAGATGAATTAATTCCTGAGAAAGAACTTCAGATTGTGAAAAATTATATGTTGGGTGATTTGCTTAATTATTTTGACGGACCATTTGCTTTATCAGAAAGTTTTAGAATATTATTTGATTATAATTTAGACTATGAATATTTTGACAAATATATTGATACAATAAAAAACATTACATCGGAAAAATTAATTAAATTAGCTAATAAATATTTTCAAAAAGACAGCTTATATAATGTTGTAGCAGGAAAATAATTGTTAATTGTTTTGTGTATCAACTGGCACCCGTTTGTTTAGGATTTCGTCTTCTCTTTCAAAATATATAATTTTATAATTACTTTCGACTAAATATCTATAATTAAAATTTTTATCTTTAAGCAGGGGCTCTCTCTGACCTATTTTTGCAAATCCTTGCTCTAATAAATCAGTTTTGTTAATAATTCGATTAATTAATTTAAAGGCAATAGGTTCAGATACTTCTGAAATAAAGTCATAGATTTTCTGCAAATCTTTCTTAGCAGGGATAGTCCATATAATTTTTTTTATTTTTTTCTCCACGTATTAATCTCTCGTATAAGTTCTTTTTGGGTAATAGTTTCATTGTTTTTATATGCTTTTTCGGATTCTTCAATTTTAGATAGAAATGTATCAATATCCATAGCTTTTATATTGTTTTTAGATTACTCTTTAAATGAATTTAGAATTTTCTTAATTCTTATAATCAAAGATTCATCTTGGATATTTATTAATTCCTGAATTAAATTAAGTTTTTCAATCTGAATATTCATTTTTCTTATGCTTTATTAGTATTATTACAAATATAATAAATTTATTCTTAAAATAAGATAATTTCCTCATCTTTATTGACAGCCATGTTATAAAATTAAACAAATAAAATTTTGTATATTTGAAATATTTATTTTCCTTAAAAATGTTTAAATTTATTCTATGCAAAAAAAAATTCTCATATCATTGATTTTAATCTTTTCAGCGTTTTTAAGTTTTTCGCAAAATCCACTTGAGACACCAAAAATTGATAGTGTCAGCGTTAATCGTTTTGGTAAAAAAGCTACAATAAGTTGGGTTAAAGACACTTCGGGCAAAATTAATGGTTATGTCATTATTTGTGCTCACTCTTCTTCTATAACTCAACCTGACAAAATTGATACAATAAAAAATATTAATGCAACTTTCTATATTGATAATACATCAAAACCTTATGAGCGTGAAGAGAAATATCGTATTGCAACATATAACGGACCATTATTATCACCGTGGAGCAAAACACACACAACAATTTTCGCTTATATCTCTAATTACGATTCATGCAATGCAAATCTTACCATATCATGGAATAAATATATAAATTGGGACAAAGGAGTTAAAAATTATAAAATATATTATAACATAAATAATAGCAAATATCAATTATTATCAACAGTTACCGACACAAATTACACACAATATAACTTACAGAGAGAGACACAATATTCTTATTATATAATGGCAACAAGCAATGATGGTAAAACTTCGAGTTCAAACGAAACCACAAAATATACAAAAATGCCAACACCACCTCAGTATATTGACGTCAACTCTGTTAAAGTTATTAATAATAATGCTATTAAACTATCATACAAAATTGATTTGAGAGCAGACATAATAAAATATCAACTTTTGAGAGCAGAAGACAAAACAAATAATTTTGATACAATTCATACTTTTGACAATTTTACAAATCCTCTTGAATATACCGACGATGATGCAGATATTAATAAACAATACGATTATAAACTTATAGCCATTAATACCTGTCAAATTAAAACGGATTCGTCAAAAATAGTTTCAAACATTGTTTTAACCACAAAAAATAATGACGATTTAACAAACACATTACAATGGAATAAATTATTTGCCGATACAACAGAAAGTTATAATATATATAGAATTATTGACAATAACGACACTTTACAACTGCTAATGAACATTGTAGATAATAGTTATATTGACGATATTTCAAACTATATACAAAGCAATATTCAAGGGGAATTTTGTTACTATATTGAAGCACAAATAAACTTTAGCGGTAACTATGAATTAAGCATATCGAACATTTCATGCGTTTATCAAATGCCCAAAGTTTATATACCAAATGCGTTTTCTCCAAATAGTCAAATTACAAAAAATCGCACTTTCACGCCTAATATTTCATTTGCATCACCAAATAAATATATTTTTATTATTTATAATAGATGGGGCGAAAAAAATTTTGAAACAAAAGATGTTAATCAAGGTTGGGATGGCAGATATAAAGGGAAACCTGTTCCTGAAGGAGCATATATGTATTATATAAAATTTTACACATCAAAAAATAAATTATATCAAAAGAACGGTCAAATTACGGTATTTTATCATTAAATTGCAGAAAAATACATAAGTTCAGCAGGCTAAAGGCTAAAGTTAAAAGGCTAAAGTGAAAAGTAAAAAGTATTTCAAAATTATTTTTTTCTATTTGTTTTAACAC
>JAUVJB010000270.1 GCA_030592465.1 Bacteroidota bacterium
CCGGATTTTTTCTGCGGGTTATTAGCGGCACTTATCTAAATGCCAAAGAATTGTCTAATGATATAAGAGAATCAGAAGAGATTATCAGCATTTTAAGCAGCATTATCAATAAGTCAACAGGAGGAAGGAAATCCTGATAGGTAACTCTATTTTTGGGTTTTAAGTATTTGGGATTTATTTTGAAGTTGGGATTTTGAAGTTGGGATTTATTTTAATTAATACCATTACTTTTTGAGAGGATACGAAATAATAATCTTTTTAAAAAGTTTATTCTTTAAGGTTTGTTGTTTATAATTTTTGAGTTATACATTAAACAACAAACTTTTTTTTATTTATATATTTATTAATAAAAATGGAACATAAATCAGGTTTTGTAAATATTATTGGTAATCCGAATGTTGGAAAATCAACACTAATGAATGCCCTTGTTGGTGAAAAAATTTCTATTATTACATCAAAATCACAAACTACTCGTCATAGAATTATGGGCATTGTTAATGGCGATGATTTTCAAATTGTTTATTCAGATACTCCCGGTGTTTTAAAACCTAATTATCAGCTTCAAGAAAGCATGATGAAGTTTGTTGGTACTGCATTGACCGATGCCGATATTATTTTATATGTTACCGATGTTTTTGAGACAATTGATAAAAATATTGAGTTTTTAAATAAAATACAAAAGACTTCAGTGCCTGTTTTATTATTAATAAATAAAATTGATCTGTCTGACCAGGAAAAAGTTGATATGTTATCACAAAAATGGCAGCAACTATTACCAAAATCTGAAGTGATTTTAATCTCAGCTTTAAAAAAATTTAATGTTTCTTATGTGTTTGAAAAAATAATTAAACTATTACCTCAATCACCACCATATTTCCCAAAAGATGAATTAACCAACAGAACAGAACGTTTCTTTGTTTCTGAAATAATTCGCGAGAAAATACTTTTAAACTATAAAAAAGAAGTTCCTTATTCAACCGAAGTTGTTGTTGAAGAGTTTAAAGAAAAAGAAGATTTGATAAAAATAAGAGCTGTTATTTATGTAATAAGAGACTCTCAAAAAGGAATTATTATAGGTCATAAGGGTAATGCTATTAAAAAAGTAGGAACAGAAGCAAGAATTGATATTGAGAAGTTCTTTTCAAAAAAAGTTTTTTTAGAATTATTTGTTAAAGTCGATAAAGACTGGAGAAACAAAACAAACGAACTTAAACGTTTTGGATACCTTCAATAAAAAAAACTTTTTATCGGCGAAGTTTGTAACTCCGCCTAACTATACTTTGAGAGGTTATATTTTGCACTTCGGCAAGCTCAGTAGAGCCGTAATATAATTTGCTTGCCCCGTGAAA
The DNA here is from genome assembly GCA_030592465.1 of Bacteroidota bacterium. GTDB lineage: Bacteria > Bacteroidota > Bacteroidia > Bacteroidales > B39-G9 > B39-G9. Next base: position 1,350 of record JAUVJB010000270.1, read on the forward strand.
TTGCGAAGCAATATTTCATGGGGTCATTTAACTTCGCTGTCATTTGTTGTCATTTGGCTTCGCCGTCATTTAGTTTTATTGACAATTTAAGACAATCTATAAATTAATGACAATTAATGACAATATGTTAATGTTATAATTGTTTTATAGTATATAAATTAGCTCAAATTATTACGAAGCAGAGTATAATTACGACAAAAAATTTAATCAATTTCCATAGGTCTTTTCGATGTATTTTTTATGCCGCTGATAATCAGTAAATTAAAAATATTTTTTTGCATTTACCGGATATCCTATGTAACATTAAAAAATTTTTAGAATAGACTCAAAATTAATTGTGTGAATTTCATACCTTTGCATAATTTTAATTTAAAGAATAGAGAATAGTAGCAATGGGAAATATTGTAGCAATAGTTGGAAGACCAAATGTTGGTAAATCTACACTTTTTAATCGATTAACAGGAGCACGAAACGCAATAGTTGATAAAATAAGTGGTGTAACAAGAGACAGAGTTTATGGTAAAACAGAATGGAACGGGTTTGATTTTTCAGTAATTGATACAGGTGGTTACGTTACAAATTCAAGCGATATTTTTGAAGATGAAATAAAAAAACAAGTCTTCCTTGCCATTGAAGAATCTGATGTAATTTTATTTCTTGTTGATGTATTAAGTGGTATTACCGATTTAGATCAGGCGATTGCTACAATTTTAAGAAAAAGCAATAAAAAAATATTTCTTGTTGTAAATAAGGTTGATAATTCAGCACGACAATATGATGCAACTGTTTTCTACAAATTAGGATTAGGTGAAATTTATACAATATCATCGATAAACGGTAGCGGAACAGGCGAAATATTAGACGATTTAGTTAAAACATTTAATAAAGTTGAACCTGAAGAAGAACAAGATTTACCAAGATTTGCTGTTGTCGGTCGCCCTAATGTTGGCAAATCATCACTAATAAATGCTTTAGTAGATGAAGAACGAAATATTGTAACTCCAATTGCAGGAACAACGCGAGATTCAATAAACACTCGTTATAATAAATTCGGTTACGATTTTGTTATTATTGATACGGCAGGACTTAGGAAAAAACAAAAAGTTAATGAAGACCTTGAATTTTATTCAGTAATTCGTGCAATTCGTGCGATTGAAAGTTCTGATGTGTGTTTGTTATTACTCGATGCCACTCGTGGGGTTGAAGCACAAGATGTTAATATTATTCAGTTAATAAAGAAAAATAATAAAGGTGTAGTGGTTTTAGTAAATAAATGGGATTTAGTTGAAAAGGATAATAAAACAACTGAAGAATTTACTAAAATAATTAAAGAAAAATTTGCTCCTTTTCAGGATTTGCCTGTTGTTTTTGTGTCTGCCTTAACAAAACAACGTATTCATAAAGCATTAGAACTGGCAATTCAAGTTTATAAGAACAGAAAACAACGTATTTCAACATCAAAACTTAACGAATTAATGTTGGAGGTAATAAAAGCTTATCCTCCTCCATCAGAGAAAGGAAAGTTTATTAAAATAAAATATGTTACACAATTGCCGACTTACGCACCTACTTTTGCTTTTTTTTGTAATTTGCCTCAGTATGTAAAAGAGCCATATAAACGCTATCTGGAAAATAAACTTAGAGCAAATTTTAATTTTACAGGAGTGCCAATTAAAATATTTCTTCGAAAAAAATAATATTTTTAAAATGGAAATAATTAAAATAAAATATTTATTATAATTTTGTAAATTGTCAAATTGTTTTGGGAAGAGTTTTATCAATTGATTATGGACGAAAACGAGTGGGGATTGCAGTTACAGATCCTTTAAAAATTATTGCATCAGGGTTGAAGACTGTTCATACTAAAGACATTTTCGAGTTCTTATCAATGTATTTGAATAATGAAGATGTTGAATGTATTGTCGTTGGATATCCTTTACAAATGAATGGCAAACCATCGGAATCGATTGAATATATTAACCCTTTTATTAAAAAGTTAAAAAAAACGTTTCCAAATATGCCAATTGAGTTAGTTGATGAGCGTTTTACCTCAAAAATTGCTTTCCAAACTATGATTGACGGGGGACTGAAAAAAAAGAAACGACAAAATAAAGCATTAATAGATACAATTAGTGCAACAATTATATTACAATCTTATTTAGAACAAAACAATAAAATATAAGAATGATTTATCCTGTAACAATCTATGGTAATCCTGTTTTAAGAAAAGTAGGGAAAGATGTTGATAAAAATTATGAGGGCTTAAAAGAAGTGATTGACAATATGTTCGAGACAATGTATCAATCAGATGGTGTTGGGTTAGCCGGTCCGCAAGTAAATCTCTCAATAAAATTATTTGTTATTGATGCTACTCCAATGGGCGACGAAGATGAAACCCTTAAAGATTTTAAAAAAATTTTTATTAATGCCC
>JAUVJB010000043.1 GCA_030592465.1 Bacteroidota bacterium
ATCAGATACTTGTATCCATGTAATATTGTCATCTTTAATTGCCTTTATCCAATTTTCTTTTTTATTATCAAAAGAAACACCAAATATCTCAAATCCTTTGTTTTTATATTTATTATATACTTTTATAATATTAGGGTTCTCTTTGCGACAAGGACTGCACCACGAAGACCAAAAATCTATCAATACATATTTGCCTTTAAGTGAAGATAATGAAATCGGATTACCGGCAGTATCGTTTAAAGTAATTTCAGGAGCAGGCTTCCCAACAGCTACATTTCTAAGTAACTCAACTCTATTGTATAATTTTTTTACATATTTTGAATCAGATAGTGACGGGTCGAGACTATTTGTCATTTTCTGAAGAGAATCAAGATCTAACTGATAAATCAAATGTCGTAAAATAATGTAAGCAGAAACATCAGATTTTTTATTTTCCAAAACAAAGTTTGTTGCAAACACTTGTTGTTGTTTATATATTGAATCATACAAATTTTCAAGATCGTCTAACATTTCTTTATTTGCTGTTTTTTTTATTTTTTGATATTGAGCGTAAATACCATTTTCTTTTTTTTGATATTTCTCAATTTCTTTAGAAAATGCATGGAAAATATTTTGTGATTGTGAGCCTTCAATAATAGCATCCCCAATACTATCAGGATTTATTTTAACTGACATATCAGAATTTTCAATAAAGAATGGCAACAACTCGGATTTATTGCTAAGCTTAATTAAATATAATTCGGGGTTTTTAATAATTCCTTTAAAAGTAAAATTACCTTTATTTATTTCTGCGGTGTCAATAGTTTCAATTTTATTATCAACAAGTGCCTGTAAAAACACTCTTCCTGTGTCAACACCATTAACAACACCATTAATAGCGAAATTGTCTTTATTATTATTTTTACATGAAAAAACCAATAAACCAATAATTGCAATAAATAATATTTTTTTCATCTTTAAATAAGTTTTAAATTAATATTTTTGTATATTTTATTCTATTTTGTAAAAATATAAAATATTTATAAGAAACTTCTTATGTTAATAAACAATTCACTCAAGATTAATGATAAATGGTTAAAGGCAGCAGTAATTGGCAGCCTCTGGGCTTCTATTGAAATTATCTTGGGAAGTTTCTTACATAATTTACGTATCCCTTTTGCAGGCACTTTTCTTGCAATTCTCGGGGTGAGTTTATTAGTTGCATTTAACCAAATTTGGAACGAACAAGGACTATTTTGGCGTTCGGGTCTTATTTGTGCTTTAATGAAATCAATATCACCAAGCATTATTATTTTAGGTCCAATGATTGGCATTATGTATGAAGCCTTATTATTAGAATTATTTATTCTCTTGTTTGGCAGAAATATTTTTGCTTATGCTATTGGCGGCATGTTTGCAATATCAAGCATTTTAGTTCAAAAAATTATTGTTCTTCTTATTAAATATGGCTTTGATATTGTTACTGTTATCTCAAACTTTTATTATTTTTCTTTGCATTTATTAAACATAAAAAGTTTAAATCCCATCTATTTAATACTGTTAATTTTTATTTTATATAACATTCTCGGTATAATAGCCGCCACCATTGGTTATTTAATTGGAAATAAATATGTTACATCTAAAAAATCAATAATTTCATTTAATAAAGTAGAATTTTCCAATCATAAAAAAATTACAAAAAACAATAATAAAAAAAATTACTCAATTGGATTATTGTTTTTGCATCTGGTATTAATCATTGGTTGTATTATAATGATAAACAGCAATATTCATTATTTTTCGGTTGTGCCTGCTATTCTCTATATAAGTTTTTGTTTAATAAAATATGACAGCTCAAAAAAAATCATAAAAAAAACAGGTTTATGGGTACAATTATTTATCATTTCAATATTAACAGTAATTTTTTGGAATGGCACACAGAATGCGACCTTTTTAAGTTTAACAGGTATAAATGCAGCATTCGAAATGGTTGTAAGGGCTTTAATTGTTATTATCGGATTTTCAGCAATAAGTGTTGAGTTGCGTAATCCTCTAATTAAAGCAATAATGTTTAAAAAAGGATTCTTGCAATTATACTTATCATTAAATCTCTCTTTTTCAGCTTTGCCGTCAATAATATCAAATATATCTAAGCCAAAAAAAGTTCTTAGAAATCCTTTAAAATTTCTTTCAAACATTGTCTTCCAAGCAGATGAGTTACTTAAAGAATTTGAATCTCATATTTCGTATAATCAAAAAATTTATATTATAACCGAAGATGAACATAAAGGAAAAACTACCTTTGTAAAAACCCTTGTCTCCCGGTTAAACAATACCGGATTAAATGTTCATGGTTTTATAGCCGAAGCTGTTATTAAAGACAATAAATTAACCGGTTATAATTTAAAAAATCTTAAAAATAATGAAAAATTGCAAATTATAACTACCTCAAAACATGACGATTGGTTAAAATTAGGTCCATATTATTTTAATCCGAGAGGTTTTGATTTTGGTAATGAAATTTTAAATATTGGAAATATAAAAAATGCCGATTTAATTGTTATTGATGAAATAGGACCTTTAGAATTAGCAGGTGAAGGATGGTGCAATCAAATAAACAATTTATTAGCCGGTAATTCTGTGCCTATGATTTGGGTTGTGAGAAAAAGCATCATTAAAGAAGTGATTAAAAAATGGAACCTGTTAAATTACGAAATATTTAATGTGGCTTTATGTAATGAAAATGAGGTGTTTAACAAAATAATTAATATAAAAACTGCATAATTTTTAATGAAAGATTTAACAAACGGAAAAGAAAGTAAATTGATAATGCAGTTTGCAACGCCAATGATTTTTGGCAGTATTTTTTCTCAATTATATAACATAGTTGATAGTATTATTGTAGGTAATTTTATTGGCAAAGAGGCATTAGCAGCCGTAGGTGCGTCATTTCCCGTTATTTTTGCATTAGTCTCATTAATATTTGGTATAGGTAGTGGTTTTACTATAATTATTTCTCAATATTTTGGTGCAAAAGATATTAAAAGCGTAAAAAAAACAATAGATACCATGTATATATTTTTGTTTTTTGCTTCAATAATAGTAACAATACTTGGAATAATTTTTAGTGAAGACATTTTTAGATTAATAAAATTACCCGAAGATGTTCTACCACAAGCAACAACTTATTTGAATATTTTTTTAACCGGTATAATTTTCTTTTTTGGTTTTAATGGCACAAGTTCTGTTTTAAGAGGTTTGGGCGATTCAAAAACACCTCTGTATTTTCTTATTGCCTCAACAATTATTAATATAATACTTGATTTATTATTTATAATAGTTTTTAAAATGGGTATTGCCGGTGCTGCCTTTGCAACAGTTCTTTCACAAGCATTAACATTTTTTTCATTGATTATCTATCTAAATAAATATCATCAGATTATACATTTTTCAATATCAAAAATTAGTTTTGATAAAGATATCTTTAAAAAAAGTATCAAAATAGGATTGCCTTCCGGCATACAGCAAACATTTGTCGGCCTTGGCATGATGGCATTAATGGGTATTGTTAGTATGTTTGGCACAAGTGTTATTGCTGCTTATACTGTTGCAAGTCGCCTTGAAGCTTTTACAAAAATACCGGTTATGAATTTTTCAATGGCATTATCAACTTTTGTGGGACAAAATCTTGGTGCAAATAAACTTGAACGAGTAACAAAGGGATACAAAGCAACATTAATAATGTCAGGTTTGATTTGCATTGTTTTAGCTGTCGTGATTATTCCTTTTCGTCATTTTTTAATTGGCTTGTTTACTAATGACAATGATGTAATAAATATTGGGGCAAACTATTTAATTATTGTAACGCCTTTTTATTTACTCTTCTCAACAATGTTTACAACAAATGGAGTATTGCGTGGAGCCGGAGCAACACTAATTCCAATGTTTATTACATTAATTGCACTTTGGGGCTTCAGAATTCCCGCAGCGTATTATTTGTCAGGTATTATGGGTGTTTCCGGCATCTGGTGGTCTATTCCAATTGCTTGGTCTATTGGTGCAGCAGGCTCTTTAATTTATTATTCAACAGGTAAATGGAAAAATAAAGTTGTTGTTTAAGTTAAAAATTCGTAAAGCTGAAATGTATTGCTAATTTTTATATTTTTAAGTGAAATATTAAAATCTTTTGAGTACTTGTTTATTAAAGTTGTGTTTTTCATCACAAAAAAAATATACTGCTTGGTTATAACAAAATTACAAAACAAGTGTTTATTGTAATTCGATTATAATCAATCATATAGCTTTATTAACTTTTATACTAATATTAAGCATGAAAAATCTGGTTGTTTTAACGGGTGCAGGAATAAGTCAAGAGAGTGGTTTAAAGACTTTTCGTGATATGGGAGGTTTATGGGAAGAATATGATATAACCGAAGTAGCAAGCTACGCTGCTTGGGAAAAAAATCCAAGCTTGGTTCTTAAATTTTATAACGAACGCCGAAAACAATTAATAAATGCAAAACCAAATGCAGCTCATTTCGCTTTAACAGAATTAGAAAAATATTTTAATACTTATATAATCACTCAAAATGTTGATGATTTGCACGAACGTGCCGGCAGTAAAAATGTTCTGCATCTGCACGGTAAATTAATGAAGGCAAGAAGTACCGTTGACCCAAATTTTATTTATGAATTAAAACATTGGGAGCTCAAACTTGGTGATAAATGTAAGAAAGGCTCTCAATTAAGACCACATGTTGTTTGGTTTGGAGAAGCTGTTCCTTCGATTGAACAAGCTGTTGAAATAACTAAAACCGCTGATATTTTTGTTGTTATCGGCACTTCGTTAAATGTATATCCAGCTGCCGGATTAATTAATTATACTAACTTTAATATCCCTATTTTTTTAATCGACCCTAATGAAGTAAATATTAATGATGATAAAAAAATTGAGTTTATAAATAAAAAAGCAAGTATTGGAACACCCTTGCTTGTTAGAAAGTTAGTTGAAGAATATTCTTAACCATACCCTATTCAACAATATCTATCATTTTTTCTTTGGCAACTTCTCTTATTGTCTTTTTTATTTCTCGAATATCTTTGTATGAAACCCAACTCAAATTAATATCTGATGAACTGCTTTCAAATTGACAAATTATTAATGCAGGTTTAATCACAAATTGTTTAATATCATCAATTTTTATAAACTTATTGAACTTTTTATAAAACTTACTTGTACCGAGAAATATTTAAATAGAACCATAAACTGCGTTGGTTATAGGTAAAAGAATTTTGTCATAATCTTTTTTAATAATTTCAATAATTACTAAACAAATGAAAAAAATCACCAAAATTATGCCTAAAATTAAATAAAGTTTACGATTTTTTGGTGTTATTGTATTAGCACCTAACAAATAAAGTTTTTTTGTATTCATGAGTCCATTCCTAAAACAAAATTATCAATTTTTAGCCGCTTAGCGGTCCGCCAGTTGGCGGGTTAACCACTTAGCGGCTTTTCATAATGGACTCATGGTCAAATTATTATAATAATTGCCATTATATCTCAACAATAGAACAATCCGCCGGCAGTCGGACAAGTTCTAACAATTTTTAGTATAATAAATCAACTGTATTAATTTTTAATGATTCTCTTTAAAAATCTTTAATCGCTCATTCAATTGCGGGAATTGTTCATCTGAAATAAATGAAACACAAGCTCGTAAACCTTCACGCTCACTTCCTGTTGTTGATAAAGATATAGCACTAACTCCGTAATACATCAATTCTTCAACAAGTTGCTCGCCGGTAAATTCGGGATACGAAAAAGTAAAATAAAAACCATCGGCAATAGGTTGGTCAATATCAGTATCATAAACAATATTAAAACCATTCTCAACGAATATTTTTTTTGCTATTTTTGCTCTTTCACCATATTTTCGAACTACTTCCCACGGATTATATTCACCGTTGTTTGTAGCTTTCAATAATGCAAGAAGTCCATATTGAGCCGAATGAGTAACTCCGGCAGTTGTTGCATAAAGAGTGCCATAAGCAATTGCATGACCAAAGTTTGAAGTCGAATAAAAATTTAATAATCGTTTATGTTCTGTTTTAAAAAGTTTATCAGAAATACACATCATGCCAACACGTTGACCTGCATAACTAAATGCTTTTGAGCTTGATATCATAAGAACATAATTATCAGTATAATTTGCTACAGAAGGTTGGTAAGGTGGTTCTCCGGGTTTTGACATATCTTTTCGAAAATCCATTGCAAAATATGCTAAATCTTCTTCAACAACAACATCGTATTTAGTAGATAGCTCACCAATAATCTTTAGTTCTTCTTCGTTAAAACAAATCCATGCAGGATTGTTAGGGTTTGAATATAAAATGACCGAAATATTTCCTTTTTTTAAATACGACTCTAATTTTTCTTTAAGCTTCGCCCCTCTATAATTATATACATCAAAACTTTCTTGTTTCAAGCCCAACATTTTAACCAATTGTTTATGAACAGGAAAGCCCGGGTCAATAAACAATACAGTGTCTTTTTTTTCATTCATTCTGCCGGCAACCATAAAGGTTCCATAGTTTCCGTTTATTGAACCCACAGTTGGGATACATGCTTTAGGCGATATGTCAACATTAACATAATTTTTCACAAATCGCGAAATCTCTGTTTTAAGCTCAGGCACACCGTCAATATCAGGATATAGACTTGCTACTCCATTGTCGAGGGCTTTTTTTTCAGCTTCTATTGCAATTTTAGGTGCAGGAAAACCAGGGATACCCATTTCCATACGTATAAACTTTTCACCTGTTTGTTTCTCAATTAAATCAATCAAGAATTTGATTTCACGAATTGAGGCTTTGCCTACACATTCATAGCCACTGTCTTTTATTACTTTTGAAACAATATTATAATCAATTGGGGTATTTTTCATGGGTTTATATTTAATTAATTGTTAATTATTAATTGTTAATTCTCAATTCTCATCCTTGCATCAACAGCAATCACATTCTTTTTAGTTCCGAGACACGGGTTTAAATCCAGCTCTTTTATCTCAGGTGCAATTTCGAGCAAAGCAGATAATTTCACAATAATATCAGCAAATTTATCCTCATCAACTCCCTCATTACCACGAACTCCCTGAATAATTTTATAACTCTTTAATGATTTTATCATTTTTAAAGCTTCCTGTTTACTCACAGGCGACAAAGCTGCAGCAGTATCTTTAAAAACTTCAATAAAGATACCTCCCAAGCCACACAATATCAAGTGCCCAAAATTTTCTTCATATTTTGCTCCAATAAATAGCTCAACTCCGGATAACATTGGTTGAAGTAAAATTCCTGTGGTATCTTTAATGTTTATCATTATGTTGAATTCATTTTTAACACTTTCAACATTATTAACATTAAGCGACACACCGCCGACATCAGTTTTGTGAACAGGCCCGACTACTTTCATAACTATTGGGAATCCCAATAATTTTGATTTTTCAACAGCTTCATCTTTTGTATGCGCAATAACCTCTTTTGCTCTATTTATTTTTGCCAAATCGAGTAAACACTGAATTTTTTCAGGTGATAAATATCCGTTATTTGAATTATCAATTATCTCTCTTACTTTGCTTTTGTCGATATACGGCAGGTTGGCATTATCTTCCGGTTTTCCTGTATTGTAAATATTCACGACAGCTCTTCCGAGTGACAGCTCATCAGGGAAAAATGTTCGTCCCAAATCCTTAAAGTAATTAATTTTTTCAGCACCTGTAGTAATTGATGGCAAAATTGGATAAATAGGTTTTTTACAAACTTTCATTTTCTCATGAATAATTTTGTAAGCAGGGCGGACATCAACAAGTGCAGGGTCGCCAAAAATCACAGCCATACCGTCAATATTTGTAAACTTATTCTCAACATAATCAATACAAATACCAAGCTGTTCGTCAGTTCCTGTAGCCATAATATCAATAGGGTTGCCAACTGCCGAGCCATGATATAATTCTGAAAGTAATTTCTCTGCATTCTCACCCGAAAGATGAGGTATTTCCAAACCTCCATTCGACAATACATCGGTTAACATAACTCCCGGACCTCCTGCTTGAGTGATTATCGCAATATTTTTACCTTTCAATTCCGGATGTGTAAATACGGCAGCGGTTGTTACTAATTCCTCCCTGCCTTGACAACGAACTATTCCTGCTTTATCGAATAATGCCTGAACAGCTACATCAGGTGTCGCCAATGCTCCTGTGTGCGATGACGCTGCACGACTGCCTGCCGAGGAATTGCCTGATTTTACAGCTGCAATTTTACATCCTTTTTTTATTAATGATGAAGTATGTTTAAGAAACTTTTTAGGCTTCTTAATGTTTTCCATATAAATGATTTTTATATGTGAACTCTTATCTGCATCAAATATATTATCCCAATATTCAATCACTTCTTCAACACCATTTTGTGCTGAGTTACCAACAGAGAACATACTTGCAAAAGTCAATCCGACAGTCATTCCTTCTTCAATAATAAAAGCAGCAGTTGCTCCCGAACCACTAACAAAATCACAACCTTTAGGATTTAATTTAGGAATAGGTCCGGCAAAAATTCCGCTATAATTCTGTGTTAATACTCCCGTACAATTAGGTCCTATTAAACAGGCATTATTTTTATTGCAGATGTTAACTATCTCATTTTCTATTTTTCTGCCTTGTTCACTTGTTTCGCTAAATCCTGCCGATAGAATTATAAATGCTTTCACACCACACTTGTTAGCCAAAATATCAACATTGTCTTTCACAAACTGTGCAGGTACGCCAATAATAGCCAAATCTGTTTGTGGCAGTTCTTCGGCTTTTTTATACGATTTAATACCCTGAACAATGTCTTCTTTAGGATTTATTACATATAATTTCCCTTTATAATTATTGTCTATAATATTTTTTAAAGCCTTTCCGCCGGGTTTAAAAATTGAATTTGAACCGCCAACGACAACAATTGATTTGGGATTAATTAATTCATTATTTATCATAGTGATTATTTTCAGTTTATTTCTTTGCCAACACTAAATTATATAGAACCATAAATATTTGCAAAAGAAAATTACAAGATGCTTTATATATTGGATTTTACGTTTTAAGTTTTGAATCCTCTCCGAAAAATTTTAATTATAAATTACCGGGACCTGACATGTTTTCTATTATTCAGATTATCAGCAATTTAATTATACTGTTTTTTATTGCCATAAACAGGTCTTTTCGGAGTAGTCTCAGTTTTTGTTTTCAAAAAACGTCAAATCAAAAATTCGGCATGATTGATTATGAGTTGCGATGCTCAAAACTCCGGTAAAACCGCCATAATTTATACCGTATGTTACCACCATTTTATTTGTCAATTATTTCTTTTACTTTCATTTTCAGTTCATTAATATCAGGCAAGTAAAGTTGATATTTTGATACAATTAATTTAGAATTATCATTTAACATTGCGTATTCAACCATTATGTCATCTTTTGCTTGTGATAGAATAATCCCAATTGGTTTATTATCAGTTTCTTCATTCACTTCTCTCTCGTAATATCCTAAATATAGTTTCATTTGCCCTATATGTTCGTGTTCTACTTCTCCAATTTTTAAGTCAATTAACACGTAACATTTTAATTTTATGTGATAGAACACTAAATCAACAAAATAATGTCTGTTATTTAGGGTAATTCGTTGTTGTCTGCCAATGAAAGCAAATCCTTTACCCAATTCAAGTAAAAAACTTTGAATATTATTGATAATTGCTTTTTCTAAATTACTTTCAGAGTATATTTCTTTTTCCGGTAAACCGAGAAACTCAAACACATAAGGATCTTTTGTTAAATCTTTTTCAGATTTTATTATTTGTCCTTTTTTTGATAATTCAAGAACCTTGTTTTTGTCTTTACTTATTGCTAATCTGTGGAATAATCCTGTTTTCTTTTGTCTTTTTAACTCTCGAACAGTCCAATTTTCAATAATTGTTTGTTTCTCGTAGAATTCTCTTTCTAATTCGTTATCAACTTTTAATAATTCGAAATAATGAGACCAAGTCAATTTGTGAGACACTGTCTCACTTTTTGGATATTTAATATAGAATTGTCTCATATAAGAAAGGTTACTTCTGCTAAATCCTTTCCCATACCTTAATTTTAAGTCTTTTGATAAATTTTTAAGTAATTGTTTACCGTATTCTGCTTTAAGTTTTCCGCCTTGTTCAAATTCAACAACATTTCTTCCTATTTCCCAATACGCTTTTAGCATTTCAGTATTAACAGCCGAAATTACATTGCTTCTTGCATTTTGAAAAATCGAACCAATATTTTCAACAAGTTCTTTGTATTCAGTATGTTTAATCAATTTATCCATATTCCCAAATTTGTGATACACTGTCTCACATTTTAACAAATGTATCAAAAGTTGATGCTAATTTGTTAATTCTCAGCGAATTTTACAGCTTTCTTTTAGTAATGAGTATTCCTGTTCTGAGTATTTCATAAATAAAAATTTATATATAAATCTGCATGCCACGAAGCAAAGTGTCTCGGGATAGCTTTTTTAATTTCTTTACCAACACAAAATCATATAGAAACATTATAACCTATTCCCTTCTCAAATGCCAATTTATTCATTGTTTTAATTACATCGTTTGGCGATAATGTCATTAAAGCATTTAACCAAACATCTTTTGGTATAACATTAAACGGTTTAATGGTTGAGAGAACACCAAGAACGATAACATTTGCCGATTTACCTTGTTTGTCGCCCATTTCAGAACAAATCTTATTTGCATCTATTTCAATAACATTATAATTTTTGATTGATTTTCTTATCTCATCAAAATCGGGATAGTCCGACAGTTTTGTGTTAGGAGGCAATGCTTTAAATTTGTTAAGCAATATTGTTCCTTCAGGTTTTAACAAATCGAGAAAATCGGGTCGTAATATTTCGTTAATTTCCATAACAACCAGAACATCAGCAGAAGCCGGTGCCAAAGTAGGAGAATAAACATCACCACACGAAAAAGTTGAAATAACAGGTCCGCCCAATTGAGCCATACCATGAGTATCTCCTTTTACAATATGTGTATCGGCATAAGGTGTGTTCATAGCAACTTCGGCAAGAACTTTTCCAAAGAACAAATTACCCTGACCACCAATTCCTCTAATTGCCAAACGTATTGATTTCTGTAATTTGTCTTTATCAATATTAATGTCTTTTACCGGCACATATTTCTCAATTTTAATATCTATCTTTTCTTGTTTGCTTTCATCAATAAACTCAAAAGCATCGAACGGGCAACGTTGCATACAAACAGGAGTGTTTCCGCCGCAATTTGAACAAAGATTTGTGAAATGAGGCGTTTTGGTTTCGTCCAACTCAATTCCCGGACAAATATTACATCTGCCACATTGCTTACATTTATCGTAATTAATTGTTAATGTTCTAACCTTCTTTTTGTTTTCAACCTCATGAATACATGGTCCCTGTAAAATCAATGTTGTATATTCTCCTTTTTCTGATAAATTGAGAGCCTCGGTTAATTTTGTTTCAATCTCTTTCATATTAAAAGAATCAGCAATAACAACTTTTGCAGACTCTGCTTGCTCAGCTTTCACCAAGTCAAATTTATTTTCAATACCGGCCAAATTATTGTATGATGATGGTGCAGGTTGTCCTCCTGTCATAGCAGCAACTCTATTGTCGAGAATAACTTTTACACCGGGAGTATTTCTAAAAACTGCATTTCGTGTTGAATCTAATCCTGAGTGACATTCGCAAGAATCTCCAATAATTGAGATTGTTTTGCTTGCATATTCAGGTCGTGAAAGCACAAAACCCTGACGCATTGAATCTGATGCACCCATACACAAACATGTATCAAGAGCATTTAAAAAATAAAGCAAAGTTGAACACCCAATATCACCAAAACTTGAATAAATTTTATTTTGTTTTCTCAGCTTATCAACAGTTAAACCAAAAGCACGATAAGGACATCCCGGACAAATAGCCGGCGGACGCATTACAGGTGTTATATCTATTTTTGTCTTATTAAGATTAAAATCAAAATTAATATGTTTTGATAAAAACTCAATTACTAATTCAGGTGTCCATTCAGTAATAATACTATCTTCGTCTTTACCAATGATGTTAATGCCGAGTAATTTTATTCTATCTTCAACAAATTTATCACCATCTTCAATAACAAATAAATTACCTGTTATTTTTTCGGCAAAAGTTTTAATTTTTTTTACAGGAAGAGGATAAACCGTTGCAATAGAGAGTATTGAAGGATTAAGGTTTAACGCATTAAGTGCCTCATTTACAATAATATTACTTTCACCGGTAACAATAATACCCCAATTATCTTTACCCATATATTCTTTTGTTAAATCGGATTTTTCAGCCCATTCTCTAATTTGCGGAATTCGTTGTTGAGTAGCTATATTATATCCCTTACGGGCAATATTAGGCATACCCATCCAATTTTTAAGGTCTTTGGGTAATTCACGAGGTGTAATTGTGCGGGCTTGTTTGGTAGTTATTAATCCTTCGGAATGGCATAAAATACCTGATGCCAAAATAACCACCGGCGTATTAAATTTGCGGCTAATATCAGCAGCATGCCAAGGCATTTCATACATTTCCTGATGATTACGAGGTTCTAAAACAGGTATTCTCGCTGACGCAAAAAAATGACGCAAATCAATAACATGTTGTGTGCTTGAAGGAACATAGTCAGTAGCTACAAATAATACAAAAGCTCCGGCAGAAGCATGATAGAAAGCAGATGTTGTTATTGCATTGCCTGCCTGAAATGCTCCGGGAGTTTTCATTGTAACAACAGAATCAAATCCTGCAATAGAGTGACCTATTCCAACAGCTACTGCTACTGCTTCGTTTACATCCCAGCCCACATTAATTCTATCTTGAACGTATGCAAGCGATTTATCTATAACTTCAGTGCTTGGTGTGCCCGGATAACCATCTGCACAATGATATCCTGCATGTGCAACACCAAGTGCAAATGCTTGATTTCCTTGTAATATAAATTTGCTGTTGACAGGTGAATCAACAATATCTCTAAAATTTGCCATGTCTGTTATGTTTAAAGAATTTAAATAATTTGATTGAGATTGCTTCGGTCGTTCCCTGTTAAATATTGCTTCGCAATTTCACAGGGTAAACCTCCCTCGCAATGACGGCTATTATGATTGACTTTATGGATGGACACTAATTAAATTCGTCTCTATTCTTAATATTAAGATAGATTTGCTTTACGCGTTTTAATATGTAAAAATAATTTATCAATTCGTGGAATATTTGTACAAAATTAAGAAAAATATAATTTGATGTGCAATTTTTTATAAAAAATTATATTAACAATGTATTTTTGCAAATTAAAATTGAATTAATTAATTTTAATTTTTTGTGGCATTTTAAAAATTAATTTCAAACCAATGAAAAATTTCATTTTAACAATATTCTTAACTTTCATTTTTTTATTCCGATGTTTTGGTGCTGATGCAAATCATTCTTTGAACTACAGAGACACTGTAACAACAAATAATAATATTATTAGTAATGATGTTAAAACAGATTCGCTAAAATTAAAAGTCAATTTTTTAAAAACTCATTTCGCATCTGTCAGCAGTACTAATAATAATATAAAACAGCCATTAAACTACATTATTAATTATTTGGAAAACGACACTATTAAAAATATTTATTTCTACTTAAAAAGCTATAATCAATCAGATTCGCTTAATTACTATTCAAATTATTTAAAAAATAAACTTATAAATATTGATTCGATAAATGAAACTCTTGTCAAAAAGGATACAATAATAAATGCTATTAACTACATTATCAATTATATGTTACATGATAGTATCACAACATGGCTGCAAGAGCTAAAAAGAGATTCTGTAAAAATTTGCTTTAGAAATATTAAAAATGACACTTTAAATATTTGGATGAAAGATAATAATACAAAATACACACGATTTTGGTTAAAAAACATGATGAACGATTCAATAGGAATATGGTTAAATAATGTGAATAAAACTACTATTAGAGTATTATTAGATGATGATATTTTCACAAAATCAATAAATAAAAAAATTCGAAAAAATCTTTTAAAATCACAAAATAAAAATATATACTCATTTGAACTAAAAAAGAAGGAAGTACCCAAGATCGCTCCTGACTTATGGATAGTTTTTGGAAATACAAGCATGAATGCTTCACAAGGATACTTATCTAATTGGGCAGAAGGCGGAGCAAGCTCCATCTCTTTATTATCAGCATTTAACTTACATGCAGATTATTCCAAAAATGATACAAAATGGGAAAATACTATTGATTTAAAATATGGGATATTAAAAAACGGGGATGAAACTCTTCGTAAAAACGAAGATAAAATTGAATTATCATCAAATTTTGGACAAAAAGCTTTCAATAATTGGTATTATAGTGTGTTTGGTAATGCAAAAACTCAATTTTCAAAAGGCTTTGATTATCCTAATGATTCTAATGAAATTTCTAATTTTATGAGTCCCGCATACTTTATTTTTGCTGTTGGTTTAGACTATAAACCCAATTCAAAATTCTCAATGCTTATTTCTCCAATCACTTCAAAATATACTGTCGTTCTTGATACTGTTAAAATTGACCAAACAAAATATGGTATTAGAGCTAATGAAACTGTAAAAAAAGAACTTGGGGCTTACTTTAAAATTCAATATAAATTTAAAATTACCGATGATATTAATATTGACAATAAATTAGATTTATTTTCTAATTATAGAGATAATCCACAAAATATTGATATAAACTATGAGATGAATATTTTAATGAAAATTAATGAATTTATTAATACAACAATTCATATTCATTTAATTTATGATGATGATGTAAGAATACCTGTTTATAAAAAAATTAATGGTATTGACACCAAGGTTGGGACAACAAAAAAAATTCAATTTAAAGAATTATTAAGTGTTGGTGTTGCATATAAATTTTAGTGAAAAAAATTAAAATTTTGACACACCGCCTGAGACAATAAATTTCATCACATCAATTGAATTTGCATCAATAGGAGTAACATTTTCTATAGGTACTATATATAATTCTCCCAAAACACCATAAGAACTGGGAATATAAACCGCTATTTTTTTATTCTCAACACCTAAAAATTTCAAGTCGGTTTGTGTAATAAAACCAAGTCGTTCAATCTCAAAATTTTTATTTAATTTGACTAATCCCGGACGAGTAAATTTCTTTTCTTTACCTACAAATGCCGATAATAAATCTTTTATTGAAGAATAAATTACTTTTATTAGAGGTAGTTTATTAATTAATTAATTTACTGATTGAAAAATTGGCTGAGATACTAATATTTTACCAAGAAAACCAACACGCGTTATTGTAAAAATAATTATTAATGCACTAAGACCGTGAACATGAGAACCAATAATATCAGCCGGCAAAAGACCATCGATAAATTCAAATGCATAATAAAAAATGTAAATTGTAACAGCAGTAGGTGCAATAAACAAAATACCCTGAAAAAAATAACCAACAAGTTTCTTCATGACAATTTTTTTAAGTGTTAAAATTAAGCTCCCCAACCGTCTCTATCTAAACTTCTGTATTGTATGGCTTCTGCAATATGTTCGGGTTTAATATTAATACTTTTTTCTAAGTCGGCAACTGTACGCGACACTTTAATAATTCTATCATAAGCTCTTGCCGATAAACCCAATTTTTCCATTGCAGCTTTCAATAAATGTTGTCCGGCTTCATCAAGTTCACAATATTTACTAATTAGTCTTGATGTCATTTGTGCATTAGAATGTACTGTTTTAAAATCTTTAAATCTGTCTGATTGTATTTTCCTGGCTTGTATAACACGTTTCCTAATTATTTCGCTATTTTCCACTTTTTGTTTTGATGATAATTTATCAAAATGTCCGGGAATAACCTCTATATGAATATCAATGCGGTCTAATAACGGTCCGGATATTTTATTAAGATATTTTTGACGCACACCGGGCGAACAAACACATGCCTTGTCGGGA
>JAUVJB010000316.1 GCA_030592465.1 Bacteroidota bacterium
CGGTTGTAGCGGTGCGATATAAGTAGCTTACCCTTTTTTTAATCTAAATTAATAAATGCTAATAAAAATTCATCCTGAAAATCCAGGTTCACGTCAAATCAAGACTGTTGTTGAATGTCTGTATGACGGAGGTATAATAATTTACCCTACTGATACTGTTTATGGATTGGGCTGTGATATTTATAAATCAAAAGCAGTTGAAAAAATTGCATTTATTAAAGGTATAAAAAAAGAAAAAGCAAATTTTTCGTTTATTTGCCATGACCTCAGTCAACTTTCGGATTATACAAAACCTATCAGCAACGAAATTTACAAGTTGATGAAAACAAACCTTCCGGGTCCTTTCACTTTTATTCTTAATGCTAATAACAAAGTTCCAAAATTATTTCAAAGTAAAAAAAAATCCGTTGGAATACGAATTCCTGATAATAATATAATAAATGAAATTGTTAAGGAATTAGGAAATCCGATAATGTCAACTTCAATACATGATGAAGATGAAATAATTGAATACACAACCGACCCTGAATTAATTCATGAGAAATATAAAAATATTGTTGATATCGTTATTGACGGAGGTTACGGTGATAATGAAGCTTCAACAATAGTCGATTGTACAAAAGATGAAATTATGATTTTAAGAGAAGGAAAAGGTATTTTGTAAATTTTTTTATTAACGATTTTTTTTAATTTTGTGTAACATTTTTTTATTAATGATATAAAGTTTAGAATGTGACTAATTTTTCAGAGAAAAAAATAATTGAAGGCTTTTTAAATAATGATGACATTTTTTTAAATAATCTTTATGAAACTTTTTTTCCGGTAATTAAACGGCTTATTAAAAATAACAGCGGCACAGAAACAGAAGCATGGGATATATTCCAGGATGCTTTATTTATAATTTTTTCAAAAGTTAAGAAAAACAAATTTGAACTTACATGCTCATTCAATACTTATATATACTCAATATGCAGGCATCAGTGGTTAAACCAGCTAAGAAAACACAGAATAAATAAAGTAGAATTTATAGACTGTGAAATATTTATTAAATTAACTGATGAGTCTGATATTGAAAAGGAACATATTTTAAATTTAGAATATTTTTTATTCCGTGAACATTTTAACAAATTAGATAAAAAATGCAAAAAACTAATCAAATTATTTCTAAAAAAACTGTCATTTAATGAAATAGCAAAAAAATTGAATTACAAAAATGCTATTGATGCCAGAAGAACAAAATACTTATGTAAGAATCTTTTGGTAAATCGCATAAAAAACGACCCTAAATATAAGGAGTTACAAAAAGATGAAAAAACAAATTAACTACAGCAAACTGATTGATAAATATATCAACGGCGAAATAACTGAGGATGAATTAAAATTATTTGAAAATGAATTGAAAATTAATCCTCAACTTAAAGCCGAACTTGAGCTTCATAAAAAAATTGACGATGCTATCATTAATGATGACCTTGCAAATTTTAATAAAAGAATGAAAAATATTCATTCTGATTATACTTCAAGCAAAGTTGTTCATAAAACAAATTTTATACAAAAAAACATATATTATCTTGTTGCTGCAATAATAATTTTATTCATAGCCATAGCAAGTATTGTTTATTTTTCCAATAACAAAAAGCTTTCTAATACAGAAATATACAGCATGTATTTTAAACCTTACGAAACTATTAATAAAAGGTCGGCTGAAACAATAACTAATGATGATATTTATAAAGAAGCTCTTCGTAATTATGACAAAGAAAATTATTCAAAAGCTATAAAATTATTCTCACAATTATTTGAACAGGATGATTCATATATGGCAGCTTATTTATATGCAGGTATTTCTTTAATGGAAAATAATAACTTTCACGAAGCAGAAAAATCATTTCAAACTATTATTAATAATAATAACATTTGTTACATTCAACAGGCTGAATGGTATTTAGGGCTCTGTTATCTAAAAGCCGATAAAAGCAAAAAAGCAAAAAAACAATTTAACAAAATTGTCTCCCGCCAAGGATTTTATGAAAATAAAGCAAAAGAGATACTAAATAAACTTTAATGAATAACAAATATGATGTAATAATCATTGGCGCCGGACCAGCAGGATTAGAATGCGCCCATCAACTAAAAAACTCCGATAAATCCGTATTAATAATTGAAAAAAATGAAATTATCGGTCCTAAGATATGTGCAGGCGGTTTAACAAATTTAGCCAATAATTTTTATATTCCTGAAAACAAAACAAGAAGTTTTGCAAAACAAATTATTTTCTTAAATAAAAAACAATATAACATAACACTTGTTAATCCGATTAAAACCATAAGTAGATTAGACTTAGGGCAATATCAATTAAGTAAAATAAAAAATTCACGCAACATACAAATACTGAAAAACACAAAAGTTAAAGAAATAGAAAATAACAAAGTTTTTACTATTGATTAACAAATATTTCATTTTAATTATCTGGTGGGTGCTGACGGATCTAATTCAATTGTATGAAATTATCTTGGATTAAAATCA
>JAUVJB010000148.1 GCA_030592465.1 Bacteroidota bacterium
AAACGGAAACGTTCAATTAATGAAATTTGAAGGATTTGAGGGTGATGGAACTACTCCAACCTTCTCATTCGATAGTCCTAAAGATGATATACCATGGTTTGTTGATGATTCGGGCTTAATTAGCTCTCGTTGGCAAGCACAAATTGGTGTTAGATATATTTTCTAATTATCATATTTAAAATTTTAAAAAGGCTATCCTAATTTTGGATAGCCTTTTTTTGTATATGCTTGAAGCATTTTGGAGCAAACAATTAAGTTGAATTTAACAAATGGTAAAAAAATTGTGCCAATTTACTTATAATCATGTAATTCTCATTAACCAATAATATTTTTTTAAAATTAATTGAATCGTCGTAACTAATCAGTGTTAATAATATTAATAAAAACTTTATTTAGATGCCACAGATTCGCAGATTTTCAAAAAACAATTTAAATACTGAAAAATAAATACTTAATAAATTAAGGTTAAACAGTAATTCAAAGTATTTATTTTTCAGGTTTATAAAATCTGCGAATCTGTGGCAAAATTATTCAATTATTTCGTTTAGCAGAATTACTGGTTATTTATATAAACTGATTAGTAACGAATCATCAAATAAATTATTAATTTTTATTTAAAAAAATCCTAAACAGTATTTATCAAATCTTGATAACATGGATTATAAATCCACGCCAGCCTTGCGGTACCGACAACATATCGGCGACAGCCAAGCAAAAATTAAAACTGAAAATAAATAAACGGTTGAAGTTGTGATGATTTCATCTGATAGATAATGATTATGATAATTACGGTTACAAGAACTTTTAAATAAACGGGTAAATTTATAAATATTTTTTTATAAGAATTCTTCACCTTGCTTGGCAGCCAATGAACTACAAAACCAAAAAGCATTATTGCAAAAATCGTTTTATATGATAACAGCATTTGTGGTACTAAATCGATATGAAAATTATTAAATATCTGAAGAAACATATTTTTGGCAATAGTCATATTTTTAGCTCTAAAAAATATCCATGCAAGAGTTACAAAATGGAATGTGATGAAAATTGAGACAAAACGCGACAGTTTTGTTGATTTTGTTTCAAAAGGATTTATTTTCATCCAAATTTTATGCACAGCGAGAGCAATGCCGTGAATGGCTCCCCAAATAACAAATCGCCAATTTGCACCGTGCCACAAACCGCCCAACAGCATAGTTATCATCAGATTAATATAAGTTCTTATTTTACTTTTACGATTTCCGCCAAGGGGAATATATAAATAATCTTTTAGCCACGATGATAATGATATATGCCAGCGTCGCCAAAAATCGCTGATGTTAACAGCTTTATATGGTGAATTGAAATTAACAGGCAAACGAAAACCCAATAATAAAGCAACTCCAATAGCAATATCTGTATAACCTGAAAAATCGCAGTAAATTTGAGCAGAATAGCCGTAAACAGCCATTAAATTTTCGAAACCGGAATAAGAAAGTGGGGAATCAAAAACTCTGTCAACAAAATTAATTGAAATAAAATCGGAAATAAACATTTTTTTTACCAAGCCGTTGAGAATTAAAAATATCGCCATTCCCATCTGCTCTTTTGTGAGTTTATAATCTTTATAAAGCTGCGGTACAAAATCAGCTGCTCTCACAATGGGACCTGCAACGAGTTGAGGGAAGAACGAAACATAAAACCCAAAATCAATAATATTTTTTACAGGTTTAACTTTTTCGCGATAAATATCGAAAGTATAACTAATTGTTTGAAAGGTATAGAAAGAAATACCTACGGGTATAATTATTGTAAAAATATCGAAATTAGAGCCTGCAAGGTCATTTGTCCATCGTGCTAACAAATTAACAACGTGATAGTTAGTATCAAAAATTGAATTAAAAACATCAATAAAAAAATATGAATATTTGAAATAAGAGAGTACGCCAAGATTAATAATTATACTTAAACTTAAAAATAATTTTTTTTTCGATTTTTTATCTGTCTTATAAATTAAACACCCTAAAGTGTAATCAACAATAGTTGAAAAAATCAATAATGAAAAAAAATAACCTCCTGATTTATAGTAGAAAAATAAACTTATAAAAAATAAATAAGCGTTTCGTAATGCTTTGTTTTTGTAGATTATTGAATAGAAAATTAAAACAACAGCAAAGAATACCCAAAAATATAATTGAGTAAACATTAAAGGTTTATTATCTGAATAGTATAAAAAATCCAAAATCTAAAAGTAAAAATTAAAAATTCAAATAATCAATAGACTGATCGTATTTTTTTAAAAAAGCATTAAAAAACAAATTACCTTGTAATAAATATCCTTTTTTACTTAAATGCAATTTATCGTGAGCTGTCAATTGCTGTTCGTTCCATAAAGCAATTGAATTTAAGCCACCCATAACAGTAAAAAAATCCCAAACAGCGAGATTATGTATTTGAGCTAAATCGTAAATGACTTGCCGGGCTTTTAATGTGTTATGATTAATATACTTTTTATATCGATAACTATCGCCCTGGACAGTTAGTAATATTGCTGCATGAGGGACTGCTTTTTTAATCTTCGTAATTAATGTATCATATTCTCTTTCAAAAACATTACTGTCAAAATACTTTGGATAAGCATCATTAGTGCCTAATGAGACAATAACCCAATCTGGCGACAAGGCTTTTAAATGCTGTGAAAATAAATTACATTTAAGATATGACTTCACCTTTGCTCCGTTTACTCCTATTGAATGATAAATAATACCCGGGTCGTTAGTTTCAAGACTTATACCATGCAGGACAAATTTATTTTGACAAGCTTTTGTTTTAACAAATTTCAGGTTTAAGGTATCGATATAATCAGATAAAACAAACATTGTATAACCTAATGTGTCGTTATAAATTATATTTTTAGTTTTCTCAATGCTTTTCCCGTTTGAAGTGAATATCTCGACAGAAAAACTTGTGCTGTCAATAGGATGAAAAATTTTCACTTTGTTAAAATCATATTTTGGATAATCATCATGGTTTAATACAATAGTTATTGATGATAATGTATCGAAAGTAGTAACGGAAATACCTGACAAACCTAAATCACAGTCGTTTCCATTATCAACGTTTCGGCAAGATTGCCACTCCCCCGTATATTTAACCGAAAAATTAGCAGGGTTATTAGTCTTGGCTACAGTGTATGGAAAAATAAATCCCCTACCGCCTAATCCACCTTGGAAAAATGTTTGCAAACGTTGTCGCATTCTTCCCGAAAAATAATCGGCTTGTATATGCGAATCACCTATATGAACAATATTTATATTACCTGTACCTTTTAAAATTATATTATTAAGTAAATCAAAAACATGCCGGTAATCAGTGCTATCGCCAAAAAATTCAATTATATTTTTATCATAATTTATAAAATCGTATTTATCAATTTTATAAGGGTCTTCTTGCGATTTGCCTATAAACGCTGATAAAAAAAATAACAATGTAAATAGTGTCTTTCTATAAAAATCAAACATCAATTAATCGTTTTTTTATTATGATAAACATTATACTCATAAAGTAACGCATTATAAAACATTTGAGCTATTATCTCGGAACCTTTATGAGTAAAATGTGTAAAATCTTTTTTTGCTAAAGCCGGTTTGGCAAACACCCAGCTTGGCATTGAATTTTTACCGCCCATTGCTTCATACATATCCCAAAAACAACAGTCTGCCTTAAATGCTGCTTTTTTTTGTGCATTTCTTATTTTTTTAATATTTGGATATGAAACATAATAATCGTCTTTTTTAATCGACATATCAGACACACCTATAACAATAACAGGTAAATCAGCTTGTAATTTTTTAATTGCTATTAACTGTCTATACAAACTTCGTTCATAGTATTTATAACTGTTTACAACGTTAGGAACTACATTAACACCAAATTGTAAAATAACTAATTTCACATTCAGCATATTCAACATCTGCTTTAGTTGTTCATTATCGGCTTTGGTAAACATATTACCCGAACTTCCTCTTAACGAGATATTATCAACAGCAATACCTTTTATATCGTCAATTGCAATTGCATAAAAATCAGGACTTTGTGCAGAAATAAATTTTATTTTAAAATTATCAGGTGTTGAGACAAAATTAATCTTAAAAAATTTCACATTATTAGCAGTGGCAAATGTTCCAAACCAAAATAATTCATTGTTAATATATGCTTCAACATTTACATCGGCAGAATTATTGCCGTAAAAAACCCTGCATTGCTTAAATTTACGCACCGAACGATAAGAAATATTCGATTTTTCAAACTCAATCCATGTATCTTCATTACTGGATTTTAATGTAGTATCATCTGAATTTTGATAACGACAAAAACTCCCTAATATTCCAAAACGATTATGATTAAAAACAGTATCTTTTTTCGATATTAAAGAAAGCAACTCCCAATTGTTTGATGCAGATTGAGTTATTGACGGTGATTTGGTATTTGTTATGATACACGGCAATAAACCCGGACCGCTGCCTCCAAACCGCAGTTGCAGCTTATTTCTTAAAAATGATGTTATCCTGTCTCCTTCAATTTGGGAATCTCCATAATGAAGTATTCTAATTAAATCATTCTTTTTCTTAATATTATCAATGCTTTTAAAAAAATTGTAAAGTATTGATTTATCACTTTTGGGAAATTCAATATTATGAATAATATGTTTTAAGCTGTCAGCTTCAACACGAAATGTATCAATATTAGTTTTACTTGGAATGATAACTGTATCTTCATTTATTTGATTTTGTTTAATGATATCAGTTATATCAGCATATTCAACTTTTCTATGCGATAAAAGATTATTTATTGTTGGGAATCGAAATGTAAACTCATTATTTATTTTTATCTCATGTTCAGGCATAAAAAATGAAATAATAAGCAGAATAATAAAAACAGATAATAAAAAAAAAAATACTTTAATCGGACTTTTCATCAGTCAATAAAAATACATATTCTCATATAACTGACAAAATTCTATGTAATATTTTTTTTTATAATTTACAAAAGCTAAGCTGATATGGAAATTGTCAGTTTTAAATCTGCCGGATTTTTAAAATCCGGCAGATTTGTATAGCAAAGCAGATTTTTTATATTATATGGTTAAGTTGGTAAATTGACCGGTTGGTGTAAAACTTTTCATCGTCCGCCGGCCGGCGGACGATGAAAAGTCTAAAAAAATATTACTCTTTAGATTTAATTTTAATTCTTTGACCGGGTGCAATTTTCCGAGCGTTAGAAATATTATTAAGTCTCATTATATCGGTATTAGAAACATTAGGGTATTTTTTAGCAATATCCCAAAGATTATCACCATATTTTATAGTATAATACACATAATCACCTGTATCTTTAAATTTTGTATTTTCTTTAGAAGGAGTAATAACTTTTTTACCGACAGAAGCCTGCTTTTGAGCAAATGTCATTGAATTTATTTTTCTATAATGTTTTGCTTTCCTCTTAGGCACATAAACAGTTAGACGTTGACCTGCTTTAATAAAATTTCGTCTGATACCATTCCAATAACGCAAATCAGAAGTTCTAATATGATACCAACTGGAAATAAAACCTAAGTTATCTCCGGATTTAACGTGATAATAAAGTTTTGTATAATTTCCAGAAGGTGCTTTAGGATAATATTTTTTATATTTTGGGGGTGCTTTATGAACACTGTTTGGGTCAAAAAACACAGAATCTTTATATGCAAATATATCATCTTGTAAATCAATAAATTGAGTAGTATATTGAACAGGCAGCATTAATGCGTAAGATTTATTATAAGCAGGAATAATATCGCGACGATATTGCGGGTTTAAATCACGAAGCATTTGAATTGGGATATGTAAAACATCGGCAACCTGACGTAAATGCAACGGGCTGTTTATCATTATGGTGTCAGACACAATAGGTAAATCAATTGGACGCGGGCTTAGATTATGTTCTTTATAATAATTCATAACATAAGTAGCAGCAATAAAAGCAGGTACATATCCACGTGTTTCTCGTGGTAAACGGTAATAAATATCCCAATAATCACGTTTTCCGCCGGAGCGGCGAATAGCTTTATTAACATTGCCTGCACCACAATTATAAGCAGCAATTGCTAAAATCCAATCATCATAAATGTTATACAAATCTTTTAAATAATTTGTAGCTGCATAAGTTGATTTAATAGGGTCTCTACGCTCATCAACAATTGAATTAGTCTCTAGTTTATACATTTTACCTGTATAATACATAAACTGCCAAATTCCTGTTGCACCTGCCCGAGAGACAGCTTTTGGATTTAATGCAGATTCAATTACAGGAAGATATTTTAATTCTACAGGTAAATCATTTGCATCTAAAACTTGCTCAAATATTGGGAAATAATATTGAGACAATCCCAACATGATTTCAACTAAATCGCGTTTTTTTTGTGTATAAAGATTAATATAATTTCTAACGACTCTATTATATGACAGGTTAATAAAAACAGGAAGTTCGCGAAGACGCTTAATATAAACAGAATCGGGAAAATTAGGTATTATTGAATCATTAAACTCACTAACAACCAAGCCGCTGTCATTTGTTTGTAATGACTGTTGAACATACCAAAGATGTAATAAACTGTCGAGGTTTTGCGAAAAATTCAACTCATCGAATTGTGATTTTATTTGTGTTGAATCTTTGTCATTATCATCAGCAAGAATCAAAAACGGTTGATAAAATAAAAATGCTATTACGATTATTTTTTTTAATATATTCATTATAAATTATGTTTTTAGGCTTCACAATGCCTTAATTAATAAAATTAGAATCTGATAGTACATTTAATTCCTATCGGATAATTTCTGTTTGTTGATGCAAAGATAACATTTTTTGGCTTAATTAACATAGGTTCAACTCTTAATGATAAATCATCACTAATATCATAATCATAAAAATTTGCATCAACACTGGCATCAACAATGTTTAAGACATATAAAACGATCACACCTATATAGGTCAAATCACGATTACGTCGCCAATAATCTTTTTGATTTAGCAGATTTTCATTACTTGCATACGGATAATTATCAACAGTTGTTGAATCATCATCAATACGATACTGATAAGCAGTTTTATATTTCTGATAATAATTATTATTATTGTTAGCAAAATAAATTAAAGTACCAAAACCGGCATAAATGACAGGAACTTTCCAATATTTTTTGTTATAAACCTGTCCCATTCCCGGAATAACCATAGAAAATATTGAAGCTAACTTAGGTGAGTGTTCTTTCACTTTCATACTATCAGTTATAGAAGCGTTGTTTTGCTGCCCATAGGAAAATGAAACACGAAAAAATAAAAAAATTATTATTAAACCTTTAAATAATATTGAGATATATTTTTTCAACTTTAAATTAAATTTAAAAACAATTATTTAGTAATTCCTAAAATACGCAAGTCAGTGATTGACTGCTAAAATATCAACTAC
>JAUVJB010000070.1 GCA_030592465.1 Bacteroidota bacterium
ATTATTAAAAACACGCAGCAATTTCTCTTTATCGGCTAATACCAAAACATTATCAAGATTATTAAAATTAGCATTGAGTTTTATATTTTTAATATCGTTAAATAAATTCATGCTGCTTTTAACAACTTTTACTATGTCAACCTTTTCATTTTTCGATTTTGGTATTTTTGCAAAATTAGAGAATTCTGAAGCTATTGCCGACAAAGTATCAATTTGCTCAACCAAAGTTTGCGAAACATTTTTTAATTTATCAGAAAATTTCGGGTCGTTATCTTTCCACGCACGTTGAAGAAACTGAACACTTAACCTCATAGGTGTTAGCGGATTATTTATTTCGTGTGCAATCTGTCTCGCCATTTCACGCCAAGCTGTTTCACGTTCAGATTTTGCCAATAGGTTAGCACTATGCTCCAACTCGTCAACCATTCTGTTGTACTCTTTAACTAAATTACCAATCTCATCATCAATATTATATTCAAGATATTCGTTTTTCTTTCTTAAGTCAATCTCACGAATTTTATTTTGAATAAGTTGTAATGGTTTTGTTACCTTATTTGAGATAAAGACAGCAATTATTAATGATAAAATTATTAGAAGTGCATAAATATTAATTATTGTAACAATAATTGTTGACACATCGTTTTCTAAAGCGCTTTGCTTTGAAAAATACGGCAAGTTTAAATAAGCAAGTATTTTATTATTATTGTTTGTGAATGGCACATAAGCAGAGATATAGCTTAAATCACCAATTTCTTCGTAATTAATAAATTGGGCTTTTTTGTTAGTTATCAGCCGATTATATGCATCAAAATTAACTCTTCTGCCAATTAACCCAATATCAAATATTTCATTTCTCGATGTTGAAAGCAAGTTGCCATTAATATCATATAAATTAATATCAGTATAAAAAACATTTGAAAACTTAATTAATAATGAATTCAGATATTCGGGTGAAACATTTTTTAAATCCTTTTCATATCCTAATTTATGGTCTAATTCAACCAATACAGATTGAATTTTTTCGCTAATATTGTTATTTTGATTTTGTTTAAATTGCTTAATATTATAATAAACCGTTACTCCTGCTATTAACAATAATGAAAAAATTAAAATTGATACAATAGATATTTGTATTTTATTCTTAATGTTAAATTTTAAATTTACCGTTAACTTTTTATTAACCAACGAAATAATTGTAATAATCAGATAATAAAAAATAAAAATATAAGAAAATGAGATTAATTCATCAATAAACCTAATAGAGGGTTTACTAATAATAATTGATGTTTGATTATCGAAATTATGAATTAAATGGTCGTATCCCTCGAATTTCAAAAAATTATTTTTATTTTCTGAATTTTTATATACTCTTCTATCTAAACTATAAGGGAAATGACCTGAACGCGTAATTAGTTTATTGTATTTATAAATTGCATAACTATAAGTATTTTTGGTCTCATTATTCATCCTGTCATCAAGCAACAACTCAGGATAACCAAGTGCCTTAGAATATTGTTTTGAATCGAGACTGATAAAAAATGTATATTCGGAATTTGTTTTTGTTGGTTTATACTTAATTATTCCGAGATAACTTATGCGTCCACTAATATTATCGAGGAAATAAAAGTTAGATTTTGATAACTTTATCCCCATACTATCTGTCAAAAACTTAAAAAATCCATAACAATACTGCAATTCATTATCAGGTTGTTGAATATAAACACTATCATAAGGTGTACATATTGTTAATTGAAAATCATATTTATCAAAATATCCCGTAAAATATTTAGTTTTTAAATAATCATAAATACTGTCATAATTAAAAACAGAATAATGTAATTGTTTAATAAGATGTTTATCGCTTTTAATATTTTTCTCAATGTCAACTAACATAAGTTCTGCAATAGGGTCGCGTTCTCGTGCAAGATTCTCAGCCATTAATTTTTCTTGTTCTATTTCTTTTACAGCACTCTGATTACTAATAAAAAAGGTAATAAACAATGAAATTAAAAATACAATTAACACATAAGTCAAATACCGGAACTTACTTTTATATCTGATATAAAATATAAAAGAGATAATGCCGATAAAAAATAATGCTGTCAGTAAATGTAAATTGAAAATTTGATTGAAATGAAAAAATAAACAAGAAAAGATGATGATTAATATTGATAATGCAAATAACAAATAAAATTGCTTTAATGTTATTGTTTTTTTGATGATGACTGCCGTTTTATCAATCAAAAGAGCTACAGAAAAAAATAATAAAACAATAATTAGAAATGAAACAAGACTATAGCGGGTTAAACTTAAAACATTATATGCTTGTAAAGAGATTGATGAATTAAAAATTAAACTTCTGAACAAAAAAACTGAAGCAATGCAAGTTATCTCAACCATAAAAATTAATATTATTGAAAGAAGATATTTTACACTTCCTTTAATTTTTAATTTATCTGAATTGAAAAAATGAGTATATAAACCATAAATTATGAAAAATATTAAAATTGAATTTATTAACAAATCGCCTAAGGAAGGAAACAGAAACGATGATGCATAAATCTTTGGACTGAATAAACTAAATAAATAAAAAAAGCTAAATAAATTTAATTTTAATGAAAAAAATCTGAACAGAAGCAATAAAAAAGTAATAAGAATAAAAAACCATTGCTTTTGTTTAATGCTTTTTAGTCTATGAATAAAAATGTGCAAATAAAATAAAAACAAAATAAAGCTAAAGAAAATTAAAGCGAACGATAAATACCAATAATAATTCTTAACTGTTTTATTTTCAGCAATATACAAAGAACATAAATATTCATTTTTATTATTAACTATACTATAAAATTCATCTTGTTTTTCTGTGCTAATACCAAAATATGCAGGTAGATTAAAATCTTTTTCAAAACTATTTTTTAAAAATTTATTCTGATAAGCATATTCGGTTTTTAATGAAATTAATCCGACAACTTTAATATTTCCAATGTTTTTTGAATTTACATCGAGCCAAACATTTTGCAGTTTAATTATCTTTTTGTCAAATCCCGAATTAGAAAATAAATCACTCACAGGAAATATATTATCTGACCAAAAAGCAAGGCTGTCGTTTTTATAAACTAATATTGTTATTCCTGATTCATTAAATAAATCTTTATAATAAGAATAATTTTTGGCTTTAAAATCACTTAAATTTTTGTCTTTTAATTTACTTACAGTATAATCTAACAATCGGTCTCTGTGCTCTTCTTTACTGAGAATTGTGTTTTGAAATTGTTTTACTTCATTGCTAATATAAAACGAATTAAAACGACTGTTTTTTAAGAATAATGCTGTTAGAAGAAAAAAAACGGCAAGAATTAATGTTATGTTTTTATATTGTATTTTCATGGTTTTGTATTTTTTTAATTAGCTTATTTTGTGAATCGTAATTCGTAATTCTCAAATCTTAATTCTTAATTCTAAATTCTAAATTCCTAAATCTAAAATCCTAAATATGATGATAAGGTTCATGTTTCAATATTGTAAAAGCACGATAGAGTTGCTCAACAAAAACCAATCGTACCATTTGATGCGAGAAAGTCATTTTTGATAAAGCAATTTTACTATCTGCTCTGCTGTAAACTTTATTTGAAAAACCATAAGGTCCACCAATAACAAAAAATAAATTCTTAATTCCGGTTATCATTTTCTTTTCTATAAATTTTGAAAAATCAACAGATGAAAGTTCTTTACCATTCTCATCTAATAAAACAACGTAATCGGAAGTATTAATATTTTTTAAAATTATATCGCCCTCTTTTTCTTTTTGTTGTTCAAAAGTGAGTTTTTTTGTATTCTTAATATCAGAAACAGTGCGAATCTCAAACTGAACATAATGCTTCAACCGATTTTCATAAATTAAAATTCCTTTTTTTAAATAATCAATATCAGTTTTCCCAACTGTTAATAAAATTATTTTCATTTGTTTATGTTTTTGTATTCGACACATTTTCAGTTACTTGCATTTTAAAAAAATTAATATGTAGAAATTAGAAATTCGGTCTTCTTTCAAATTTCTAATTTCAAACCTCAAACTTTAAACTTTAAACTTTAAACTTTAATATTATGTAATTGATATTATTTTTGTAAATTGCATTGTTAAAAATATTTATGCTAATTTTACACTTTGTAAGCAATATAATATTTTATAAACTTACAAAAATTTAATTTTATTCCATGATTTTTTTTAATCACATATCCAATTTTTTTAATAAAAAACTTCATCTTTTATTAATATTATGTATATTGTTATTATCAGCATATAGCATGAATATCAGTTTTTGGCAAAATCATATACCAAGAGAAATCATAACTTCAATAAGAAACGGAGATTCTAAAAATCTATCAAATTTTTTCAAACCAACCGTTGAATTGGTAGTTATTGAAACAACTAATATATTTAGCAAAGCACAGGCAAAAATTATTTTAAACGATTTTTTTTCAAGACACAAACCAACTAATTTTAAAATAATACATACCGGAGGAGAAGATGATTCGTTATACGCCATTGGAATTCTCAAAACTGAAAATGATGTTTTTCGTGTTTACTTTTTACTAAAAACAAGAAACGAAACTCAATACATTGAACAATTAAGAATTGAATACCAAGATGAATAATAAATATTTAGACTCATTTATACAAAACGCTTTTAATGAAGATATTGGCAATGGCGATCACACTTCTTTTGCCTGCATACCCAATGACACTATCGGTAAAGCCCAACTTCTTATTAAACAAGACGGCATTATTGCAGGAATAGATATTGCAAAACAAGTTTTTAATAAGTTTGATAAAAATCTTAAAGTAATAACCTTTATTAATGACGGTGAAAAAGTAAAAAATGGAGACATCGCTTTCACTGTAGAAGGTAAAATAATATCAATTCTGCAAACCGAAAGAATTGTTCTAAATATTATGCAACGCATGAGCGGTATTGCAACACAAACAAATATTTATGTAGAAAAAATTAAAGACTTAAAAACCAAAGTTCTCGACACACGAAAAACAACGCCGGGATTACGCATGCTCGAAAAATATGCAGTAAAAATTGGAGGTGGAGAAAACCATCGCATGGGACTTTACGACATGATTATGATTAAAGATAATCATATTGATTATTCAGGCGGTATTGAAAATGCTATTAATAACACTAAAACATATCTTATAAACAATAATTTAGATTTAAAAATCGAGGTTGAAGCAAGATCAATCGACGAAGTAAAACAGATACTTAAAATTGGCGGCATTAACCGCATTATGCTCGATAACTTTACTATTGGGGAAACAAAAAAAGCTGTTGAAATAATTAATGGTAAATTTGAAACAGAATCATCGGGAGGAATTAACTTAGATACAATCCGCAGTTACGCAGAATGCGGTGTTGATTATGTATCGGTTGGTGCTCTTACTCATAATTTTAAAAGTCCGGATATGAGTTTAAAAGCTATTGATTATGATAAACACTAATAAAATTAAAACTAAATTAAAATGGAATTTTTTTCGGTTATCAGTCAAAGCCAAAAAGGTAACACTTCCCGGTTTTGATGAAGTTCCTCTTTATGATGTTGGTGTTTTTTTTATTAATGGTTTATATAATGGCGCTATCTCTATGCGTGCGTCTGCTATTGCATATAGTTTCTTTTTAGCTTTATTTCCTGCAATCATTTTCTTTTTTACGCTAATTCCCTACATCCCAATAAAAGACTTTCAGGTTGAACTGCTTAACATGATTAAAGATATTATGCCTCATAATGCATACTCAACAATACAAACAACAATTGAAGATATTGCTATGAACAAACGAGGAGGTTTACTTTCTTTTGGTTTTGCTGCATCGTTAATTTTTTCAACCAATGGTATTGCTGCAATGATTTCTGCTTTTAACGCTACCGTTAATTCTTTTGAAAACAGAAATTGGTTTAGTATTCGTTTCATCTCACTAATTTTAGTGTTAATTCTTACATTATTAACTACTGTCGCAATTAGTTTAATTACATTTAGCCGAACTTTTTTAAATCATCTCGTAAATATTGGGTTACTTCATGATGATATTACATATTATCTGATTTTGTTTGGACAATACATAATTATTATTGCTTTTTTCTTTTTTGTAATATCTTTTCTTTATTATTTTGCACCTGCAAAAAAAACTAAATGGAGATTCATATCTGCAGGTTCAACTCTTGCAACTATTTTATCAATAATAATATCGTTTGGTTTTTCTTTTTATATAAATCATTTTGGCAGATATAATACTCTTTATGGTTCAATTGGTACTATAATCGTAATTTTGGTGATGCTCTATATTAATGCTTTTGTTTTATTAATTGGGTTTGAATTAAATGCAGGTATTAAAAACGCTCAACTTAAAAGGATAAAACCATTTTTTCATCACAAAAAGGTAAAAAACAATCAAATAGTTAATTAATCTGATAATCAACTTATTTCATTTAATATGAAAAAAAATAAAAATTTATATATGATGAAATTTAAAATTATCATTACATCTGTTTTACTTTTTTTGGCAACAAATATTTACTCTCAAAACTATACTCAATATGGTCTTGCTTCATTTTATGCCGACAAATTTGAAGGACACATCACTGCTAATGGAGAAAAATATTCGCACTCAAAATTAACGGCATCTCACCTTACACTTCCTTTTAACACAAAAGTAAAAGTTACCAATCTGTCAAATAACAAATCGGTAATTGTTAGAATAAATGATAGAGGACCTTTTGTAAAAGACAGGATTATTGACCTTTCAAAATCTGCTGCAGAGCAACTCGGTTTTACAAAAATCGGACTTGTAAAAGTAAAGGTCGAAGTTGTTAATTATTCCAACAACAGCAATAACAACAATAATAATAGTTACCAACCATCTGTCAACAATAATGAAACTTATGAGTTTAACTCTCATAAAATTAATTTGAATGGTTTTGGTGTGCAAATTGCAAGTTATAAGGAGTTATCTAATCTAATGAGAATTTGTGACAGTTTAAAAAAAGTTTACAACAAAAAAATCTATATCCAAGTTTCTAACATTAATAATGATAAATTATATAGAGTAATTCTATGTAATTTCAAAGACATTGAAAATGCTAAATTATTTAAAAAAAATATTCAAGACAAATATCCTGATTGTTTTATAATTAATTTTGGAAATAATTAATGAGTTTTGTATAAACTCATGTATTGATACATGAATTCAGGTTCGAAAAAACATTTATTTAAACAAAGTTACTAACGAAAGTAACAATATAACTTTCGGATTGCCAAATCCGAAAAAGCGGTTGCAGAATTGTTGATATCAGTATTATTAATTTCTAATTTCTAATTTTATTTGGATAATTAATTTATTATAAATATTTTTACAAATTAAATACAGTAAAATTTTATTATTAACTAAAATCAATTATTTATGAAAAAGTATTTACTTTCATTAATTTTAGCAATTTTTGTAGCATTTTCCGTAAATGCCCAAAAACAGCAAACTCTTGGACGATATAATAGTATCGGACAAGCTAAAGTCGAAAAGAAAACTAATAAAGCAAATTTCGACATTAAACAAAACACAATACGAAAAGTAGACAACATTGTCGGTACTACTGACAAGAATCCCGATCCTGCATTTTATAAAAATGCCATAAAAGGAGAAGTAACTATTGGCACAGGAATTGAATTAGAAAGATATCCTATTTATGCTTATTTTGGATATTCATATACGCAAAGCATTTATTTGCAATCTGAAATAGGTGGTGCTGATAATATTAGAAAAATCTCTTATTATTTTGCAGGAACTTCTCTTTCCAAATCAAATAATTGGACAATTTATATGGGGCACACTTCAAAAACACAATTTACCGATGAAAGTGACTTTGTCCCGGTTGCTGAATTAACTCAGGTTTTTTCAGGAACATTCCCTGATCCGGGCGGTGCATGTTGGATAGAGTTTGATATTGTTGATTTTGCTTATGACGGAACTAATAATCTTATTATTGCTGTTGATGAGAATGCTGATGACTATAATTCCAGTAGTGATAAGTTCTACAGTTCAGTAGTAACTGACACTAGAAGTTTGAATTGGTATAGTGATAGTGAAAATTTTGACCCTGCTGCACCTGGAAACGCCGATTATTGTCAAGCTTTTATCCCAAATATTAAACTTCTTATGGGATCGCAACTTGCTTATGACTTCTTTGTTAAAGTACCAAAAAACCAAAATGTTGATGCCGGAGCTTCTTACGATTATAAGACAATTATTACTAATACAGGAACTTCTGATGATACTTACGACCTTTCAATTACAGGATCAGGCTCTTGGACAGATGGCATTTATGATAAAACCGGAACTTCTAATATAACTGAGATTGCAATTAACTCAGGAGTTGTTGATACTTTTATTGTAAGAGTAGCTGTTCCCGGAAGTGCATCTCTCGAAGAAACTGATACGGAAAATATAACTGTAGCATCACAAGTAAGCGGCACAACTGACTTCGATTTAACTACTACAGCTATTTCTACGGCAACATTACCATATACTCAAAATTATGATAATGTAACAACTCCCGGATTACCTCCGGCTTGGAGTGCTGAAAACACAAATGCAGATGACTATACATGGGTTACCAATACAGGAGGATACTCTCCTGACAATTGCTTGTATATACGATGGAATTCAAGTGAAGCTATGGACGATTGGGCGTTTACTCCGGGATTTAATCTTGAAGCTGCAAAAACTTATAAAGTAAAATTTATGGTAAAAACCAGCAGTTATAATGAAAATTTAGCAATTTGGCTTGGTACAGATCAAACATCAGCAACTGCGACTACTGAATTATGGTCTGAAGAAAGTATGCAATATCCTGATTATGAAGCCAAATCAATTACATTTTCGCCTTCTGCTGACGGAACATACTATCTCGGCTTGCACGGTTATTCTATTGCTGATCAACTTTCCATTCGCATTGACGATTTTAGTGTATCTGAAGTTTTCCCGCACGACCTTGGCGTTACTGCTTTAACTCCTACATTTGTTATGCCAGGAGAATCTGCAACACCAACTGTTACTATACATAACTACGGCAGTTCAACTGAAACAGCTTTTGATGTTCATGTTGTTATTAACGATGGAACAACCGATGTTTACGACCATATCAAAAATCTTACAGGTCTAACATTTGATGCCGAAACTGATACAGTTGTTACAATGGATGATGAATGGATAACTCCTGATATTAATACTTATGTCATTACTGCAACAGTAAGCGCTACCACAGATGATGGATATGCTGCTAACAATGTTCTAATTGATACTTGTAAGGTTCCTGAAATTACTTATAATCTAAATAATGCTGCTTATGTTACAAACTATACAACCGACAAATTTGGACATATTTATTTAGCAGATGGAACTTTTACTGAAGTAAGTGATTTACCCGGACCATTTTATATGTGCTCTGAATTTTTTGATGGTATTTTATATACAATTGATTCAGATAAGAAATATTATATGATTAACGGCGATGGTACAATCTATGATACTGGTACAATTCAAACTGACAATACAATAACCGGTATGGCTTATGATAAAGTAAATGATATTACTTACATCACAGCTATTGATGCTTCTAATGTTTCATTTCTTTACACCATTGTAGATACACTTACTGAAATTGGACAAATAACCGCAGATGGTGTGATTATTGGTATTGATTATGCAGAAGACGGGTTATATGGTGTTGGTCTTGATGATAATTTATACCAAATTGATACAGCTTCAGGAGCAGGTACTATTATAGGTGCAACAGGTATAGATCTTAACTACGGGCAAGATATATCTTATGATCCTAATGCAGGAGTTATGTATGGAGCTCTTTACGATGCCACAACCTACGGAGGACTTTATACAATTGATTTAACTACCGGCGTTGCTACTTTAATTAACAATTGGAGCGACCAAATAAGTACAATTGCTATTCCTATAACAAAAGGTCCACGCATGGTATCTACCATACCTGATGATGGAAATCCAAGCGTAGCTGTTGACACAGCTGTTTCTGCTACTTTTGATGTTCCTCTTACTGTTGTTGATTTAAGTGGAGTAACAATTACTCCGGATCCAGGGAATGTTTCTGCATCATTAAATGCAGACAACATTACAATTGATATTGCTCACGATAATTTCGAAGAGGGTATAGATTATACAATAACTATACCTACAGGATCAGTTACCGATGGTACAGATCCTCTTTCATATGACGTAATTTGGGGATTTACTTCTTTCTTAACTACTTATGCCACAACGTTTACAGTTACCGATAACTTTGGTACTAATGATCCTATTCAGGAAGCAATTATAACAGTTGCTGACACTACCAACACATGGTGTGACACAACAATCACTGACGGAACTGCTGTGTTTTATCTACCTGCTTATTCAGGTTATAATTATACAGTTTCTGCTGTCGGCTATTTAGACAGTAGTGCAACTTTCGATGTTGTTGACCAAGCAATAGGAGTAAATGTTGCCCTTAATGAAGACATTGTTGCTCCTACCGGTTTAATGGTTGATGTAACTGGAACCACTGCAGATTTCTCTTGGTTTGCCGGTGCTGATTCTTTTTCTGACGGCTTTGAATCTGGTGATTTTAGTGCTTGGGGTGAATTTATTCAAGGAACAGGAACACCCGGTGATGGTGATATGGCTTATTGGAATGCCGAAGCACCCGAAGGAGGAGTTGCACCTGACGGAGACTTTGTTGCTCATGCAGATTGGGGCTATGGTATTGATACTTGGCTTATTACTCCTAATATTACTGTAACTTCAGGTACTTCACTTAGTTTTTATTTCAACACAAGCTATTACTGGATGGTAGATCCAAATGACAACGGCAATATTTTTGTTAAAATATCAACAGATGGTGGCTCAACATGGACACCTATTTGGACTGAAAATGATTATGGTGTTTTTGATAATTTTACTTGGTATAATACCATTATTGATTTATCTCCTTATACAGGAACAGTTAAAATAGCTTTTAACCTTGTAGCAGATGATAATTCATCGGTTGAAATTGATATGGTAGATGTTTCTTCAGCAAAGAGACCTATTGGTGTTTTTGCAGTTTCCGAAGCTCCTAATGTTCCTGAAAATGCAAAATATTTACCAAAAGGAACAGAAATTAACTTCATGGAAAATGGAGCAAAATCATTACAAGGATATAACGTTTATTTAGATGATATGACAACCCCTGTTGAAACAGGTGTTGCTGACAGTTCTTATCAGTTTACAGGCTTAACTCCGGCAACAGCATACACTGCAGGTGTTTCCGCTGTTTATGCTACAGGAGTAAGTGCAATTTCAACTATTAACTTTGATGCACCAAATAACGAAACTGACATCACAGCTTATTCATTTGCAGAACAAACAGGTACTGCTACAATTAATGATACTGAACATACTGTTGATGTTGAAGTAGTTTACAGTGCTAATGTTGCTGCATTGGTTGCAACATATAATCTTTCTGTTGGAGCTACTGCTGATATTGCTGGTATTGCTCAAGTAAGCGGAACAAC
Organism: Bacteroidota bacterium; assembly: GCA_030592465.1. Taxonomy (GTDB): domain Bacteria; phylum Bacteroidota; class Bacteroidia; order Bacteroidales; family B39-G9; genus B39-G9. The sequence goes on from JAUVJB010000070.1 coordinate 11,618, forward strand.
TTCAAATGATTTCACAACCCCAGTTACTTACACAATAACTGCCGAAGATGAAATAACTACTCAAGATTGGGTTGTTACTGTTACTCGTGCACCAAATACAGAAACTGACATCACAGCTTATTCACTTGCAGAACAAACAGGTCCTGCTACAATTAATGATACTGAACATTCTGTTGATATTGAAGTATATTATGGTACTGATGTTTCAGCATTGGTTGCTACATTTACTCTTTCTGAAGAAGCATCTGTTTCTATTGGAACGGTTGCACAAGAAAGCGGTGTTACTTCAAATAATTTCTTAAGCCCTGTTACTTACACAGTAACTGCTCAAGACGAAACAACCACTCAAGACTGGGTTGTTACTGTTACTATAGTTGATCCTAATACAGACGCTACTTTGAGCGACTTAACTGTTGACGGTACTACTGTTGCAGGTTTTAATGCCGATACTTTAGCTTATGAAGTTGTATTACCTTATGGTACTACTGTTGTTCCTACTGTTGTTGGTACTCCTACTGATGCAAATGCAAATGTTGTTGTAACAGATGCTGCTGCATTAAATGGAACTACATTTATTGATGTTACTGCTGAAGACGGTACTACTAAGCTACAATATTGTATAGCCTTTACTATTGCTCCTCAAACATTTAATGTAACATTTAATGTTGATATGAATAATGCTGAAGGCTTTACTGCAGGTACAGATACAGTTAATATCACAGGAACTATGGCTGGTATTGATGGATGGTCTGAGCCCGGAACAAATCCGGATTATACTATGACTGACGCCGATGCTGATGGTATTTATACAATAACATTACCGGTAGAACCTGGTGAGTGTCAATATAAATATTTCAAAAACTCAGGCTGGGATGGCAGCGAATGGACCGGTGATCCTAACAGAAAATTTACTGTTAGTGCAGATACAACTGTAAATAATGTATGGGGTGTTATTATTCCTACAATTGGTGAGTTCACTATTAAGGGATTAAATATTTATCCTAACCCATCAACCGGAATATTCTTTATTAAATCTGATGAAGTATTAAATAATACTCAATTATTTATCAGAGA
>JAUVJB010000113.1 GCA_030592465.1 Bacteroidota bacterium
GTTTTCATTTTCTCCAATTTATTCTCCTATTAAACTTAAAAATCTCTCTGCTCTTGAAATATCATCTTTTTCTTTTGCAGATACAGTTATTATTTGTCCTAATTTTCTTTTAGGCAACATTGAAGAAAAAAAATTCATATCAGAATTAATTACTTCTTTTATATAATTAGTTAAGTCTTTATATTCATTGAATGTTTGAAAACCTTTGCCATCTGTGTTTTTTATAAAATCATTTGTTGGGTTTGGGTATAAAGAAATAAAACTTTGAATAATTCCGGCTTTTTTTAAAAAGTCTACTTTTTTTGAATAGTTTTTTGTAATGGGACTATTTCCAAGAATAATAATTGGAATTATTGTTGATTCTTTTCCGGAAACTCTAATGTTAATAGATTTCCCAATTGCCTTTAACATTGAGTCCGAACGAAGAATTGACGGATTACCTTTATGGGTTTTATAATCACCAATAAAATTTACTTTGTTAGCTTCAAATTTGTAGTTATTAACAATACTCATTTTAATTTCAAAGAGCAGTTTTATGTTTTCTGCTTTTTGATGGGTATCATTTGTTGTGCAAAATGCTAAGTCAGCATCACTTTGAGTTGACAACCCAAGTTCTGAACAAACGACACTATTAACTGCAAATAATCCTAAACTTTCAGCAATTGATTGAAAAAAGTCTTTGCTCCATTTTTCAGTATATTGTCCAATTAATGAGTTTCTACTCTGTAAAGTTTGTCCTTCTGCACCTTTTCCCTTTGGGACATATGCAAAATAACCGTCAGTTAATTTGTAAAATAATTGCTCTGGTGAAGCAAAGTTTTTCATTGCTTCAGTAAAAAATCGTTTTTCAATATTAGTATTCCAAAATGTCATAAATTTTTCTTTAATAAAATACAAAGATAATCCATTCTTCTTGTATCTTCCTTATTAATATTCGGTTTCTTTAAATGCCCTACAACTACTGACTACCTACTATTTCCGAACCTCCCACTCAAAACCGTCTTTTTTGTCTTTTACAACTATTCCAATTCTATCAAGTTCGTCTCTAATCTTGTCTGAAAGCTCAAAATCTTTTCTTTTTTTTGCATCTAATCTTATATTTAGAATTGCATCAACAGCATTATTTAAAATGTCGTTTGAGACAGAATCTGTTTCTTCATTTTTTAATCCAAGAATATCGAAAACAAAATCGTTATATATCTTTTTCAATAAAATTAAATCGTCATTACTTATGGTATTTTTACCTGCATCAATAGAATTAATTATTTTAATGCCATCGAATAAATAAGAAAGTAAAATCGGGCTGTTCAAATCATCATTTAAAGCATTATAACATTTTTGTTCAAAGCTTTTAATGTCAACTGATGATTTTTCAGCAGGCTTAATTTTATTCAAAGTATCTATCCCGTTAAATAGTTTTTGCAAACCTTTTTCAGCAGCGTTAATGGCATCCTTAGAAAAATTTAATGTGCTGCGGTAATGAGCCTGAAGAATAAAAAAACGTATAGCCATTGGGCTGAATTTTTTTTCTAAAAACTTGCTACTTCCGCTAAAGAGTTCGTTAAGTGTAATAAAATTACCTAGCGATTTGCCCATTTTCTGACCATTAATAGTAATCATATTGTTATGTACCCAATATTTTACTGATTCATGACCATTTGCTGCAACCGATTGAGCAATCTCACACTCATGATGAGGAAAAATTAAATCCATACCTCCACCGTCAATGTCAAATTTTTCGCCGAGATATTTAGTGCTCATAACCGAACATTCAAGATGCCATCCGGGATAACCCTCACTCCATTTTGAAGGCCAGTGCATAATATGTTCAGGGTCAGCCTTTTTCCACAAAGCAAAATCAAACGGATTTTTTTTCTCATCCTGACCGTCTAAAGCACGAGTATTATTAAGTAAATCTTCTAATACACGACCTGATAGTTTGCCGTAATTATATTTCTTATTATATTTCTCAATATCAAAATAAACAGAACCATTTACTTCATAAGCAAACCCGTTTTTAAGAATTTGTTCTGCCATTTGCTGTTGTTCAATAATATGACCCGATGCTCTTGGTTCAATGCTTGGAGGCAACGTGTTTAATTGATTCATATTATTATGAAAACTGTTAGCATAACGCTGAACAACCTCCATTGGCTCCAATTGTTCTAAACGAGCTTTTTTTTGTATTTTGTCTTCACCCTGATCTGCATCATTAACGAGATGACCAACATCGGTAATGTTGCGAACATAACGAACATTATAACCGAGATGCTTTAAATATCTGAAAAGCAAATCAAAGGTTATTGCCGGTCGTGCATGCCCTAAATGTGCGTCACCATATACTGTTGGTCCGCAAACATACATGCCAACAAAAGGTGAGTTAATTGGTTCAAATAATTCCTTTTTACGCGATAGCGTATTGTAAATAAACAACTTGTTTTGCATAATATTAATGATGATTAAAACCGGAAGGCAAAATTACTAATTATTTTTTTAGATTATCAATATTTCGGATAAGTTTCCCATTTTTATATATAGAAGTCTTAATTAATTCACCATTACTATTATAAAAATATCGTTTCCCATCAACTAATCTGCCATTTAAAAATTCACCTTCTCTGTCAACTTTTTTATTTTTATTATTAAGTTTATAATAACCATTGCCTGTAAACAATTTAACTGACTCTATCGACTTTTCTTTTTTAGTAACAATTGCTTTCGTTTCTTGTTTTTTATAATGTTTAACCGAAGTCTCATCTAATTTGCCGTCAGCAAAACTTTTTTCCGATTTTAATGAACCATCCACATAGTATTCTTTTAAGGCTCCTGCCTCTTTACCGTTCGCCCAGTCGCCTTCAATCATTAAATTTCCATTTTCATGATAATATTTTTGATCACCTGTTCGCTTACCGCTCGAATTATAATTCCAGTCATACGAAAGTTTACCATTTTCAAAATAATACTTATAATTACCTGTCCATTTATTTATTTTCCATATTCCTTCTTCAGAAACATTTCCATTAGCATAATAAAATTTTGCATATCCTGTCGGGATATTATTCAAATATGTTATTTCACTTTTTATAGTTCCTGATTTATAATATTTTTTCCAGATGCCGCTCTTTTTACCGTTTTTATATATTCCCTCATCAATCTTTTTACCTGTATCTTCGTTAAAACTAATCCACAAACCTTGTTTTAAATTATTATTATCGATACGATTGATAGTATCACCATTAAGAATTTTAAAATTTTGAGCAACATTATTAATGTTAATCAAAAAAATAAAAGAAGATAATAAAAATAAAAATTTCATATTCGTGTTTTTGTATTTATCTCATATTTAACAATATAAAAATAATAATTTTAATAATAAACCTTAAACTCTTTATTTTTATATTCATTGCTTATATGTGTTACTCATTCTGTTCATTAATATGCTCTAAATATATAATTGAATTTTTTAACATTGATATATGTATTTAATATCTTGATTGATAAATGGTTTTATTTTATTACTTAATGATTTCTCAGTAACTAAATCAATTTTTATTCCCAATTTCTCCGAAAGATTTTGTTCTATTTCAATTAAATCGAACAAAGTAATATTCATGCCAAATGAAACAAGAATATCTAAATCGCTTTTTGTTGTATTTTCATTTCTGGCAAAAGAGCCAAATATGCCAATTCTATTGGGATTGAAACGCTCAATTTTTTTAATTATAATATTCCTTTGGCTGTCAGAAATCATATTGTAAATATATTATTTTAATCAAAAATAAGGAATTATAAACTATTATAAAAAAGAATTTTCCAAAATTGTAAATTTTTGTTGTTATTTTTGCAAACAAAAATAAATTAATAAAATAATTGTGAAGAACATCTATAAAGAATTAGAAAAAAGAATATTAGTACTCGATGGTGCAATGGGCACCATGATACAACAAAAAAAATTAACAGAGGAAGATTTTAGGGGCGAACGATTTAAAAATTACAGCTGCGATTTAAAAGGAAACAACGACTTATTATCAATCACAAAACCGGAAGTAATAAAAAATATTCATAAACAATTTATTGAAGCTGGAGCCGATATTATTGAAACAAACACTTTTAATTCAAACAAAATATCAATGAGAGACTATGACATGGAGTCTTTTGTTTACGAATTGAATGTAACAGCTGCTCAAAATGCTGTTGAAGTTGCAAATAAATATTCAACCGACCAAAAACCAATTTTTATCGCAGGTTCAATAGGCCCTACAAACAAAACTGCATCAATGTCGTCTGATGTTAACGATCCCGGTTTTCGTGCAGAAACATTTGACGATTTTGTTGAAGCATACAGCGAACAAGTTGCCGGCTTAATCGACGGAGGTGTCGATATATTATTAATTGAAACTGTTTTCGATATTTTAAATGCTAAAGCTGCTTTATTTGCCATCAACAAAATTTTTAAACAAAAAAACATCAAATTACCTGTTATGGTTTCTGTTACTGTTGCTGACATTAGCGGAAGAACTCTATCAGGACAAACAGTTGAAGCTTTTCTAATTTCATTATCTGATTACGACTTATTAAGCATTGGATTAAATTGCTCTTTTGGTGCCGAAGGGCTGCAACCTTACCTTGAAGAGTTGTCGGCTAAAGCACCATTTTATGTAAGTGCCTATCCTAATGCAGGTTTGCCCAATCAATTCGGTGAGTATGACCAGAGTGCCAAACAAATGGCAGAAAGAATAAAAGTATATTTAGATAAACAACTCGTTAATATTGTTGGTGGATGCTGTGGCACAACACCTACACACATTGCCGTTTTTTCGGAATTTGCATCAAAAGCTGTTCCGCGAGAAATCCCCGATATTAAAATCAAAACACAACTTAGTGGTTTAGAACCTGTATTTATTAGTAAAGAGACTAATTTTGTGAATATTGGCGAAAGAACAAATGTTGCAGGTTCACGAAAATTTGCTCGTTTAATAAGAGAAAAAAAATATGAAGAAGCATTATCAATAGCAAGAGCACAAGTTGACGGAGGTGCTCAAATAATTGATGTTAACATGGATGATGCCATGCTCGATGCTGAAAAAGAAATGGTTAAGTTTCTTAATCTTATGGTTTCTGAACCTGAAATTGCCCGTCTGCCTGTAATGATTGATTCTTCTAAATGGTCGGTTATTGAAGCCGGTTTAAAATGTTTGCAGGGAAAATCTATTGTCAATTCAATAAGTTTAAAAGAAGGTGAAGAGGCTTTTATTGAAAAAGCTGAAAAAATTAAAAATTACGGTGCTGCTGTTGTTGTAATGGCTTTCGATGAAAAAGGTCAGGCAGTTACTTACGAAGATAAAATTAAAATCTGTAAACGTGCTTATGATATCTTGGTAAATAAAGTAAATTTCAAAGCTCAAAACATAATTTTTGACCCAAATATTTTGACAATTGCCACAGGCATTGAAGAACATAATAATTTGGCTGTTGATTTTATTAATGCAACTGCTTGGATTAAAAAAAATCTTAAATATGCTAAAGTAAGTGGTGGCGTGAGCAATCTGTCATTTGCATTTAGAGGCAACAACACAGTTCGCGAAGCTATGCACTCTGTGTTTTTATATCATGCTATAAAAGCAGGCATGGATATGGCTATTGTTAATCCAGGGATGTTGCAGATTTATGACGAAATACCAAAAGACTTATTGCAACTCGTTGAAGATGTTGTGCTTAACCGCAGAGATGATGCCACGGAAAGATTAATTGATTTTGCTCATAACATAAAAAATGTTGATGATAAAAAAATTAAAATTGCAGACTGGAGAAGTTTTAATACTGACGAAAAATTAAAGCATGCGTTAATTAAAGGCATTATTGATTATCTTGAAGATGATTTGAAAGAAGCTTTAAAAAAATATGATTCGGGTTTAGAAATTATTGAAGGTCCGTTAATGTCAGGAATGAATTATGTGGGTAAGCTATTTGGTGAAGGTAAAATGTTTTTGCCCCAGGTTGTTAAGACTGCAAGAGTGATGAAAAAGGCGGTTTCAATTTTACAACCATATATTGAAGAAAATCAAAACACTAAAACAAAATCGGCCGGAAAAATTTTACTGGCAACAGTAAAAGGCGATGTTCACGATATAGGCAAAAACATTGTAAATGTTGTTTGGTCGTGTAATAACTACGAAATTATTGATATGGGAGTAATGGTTCCTACAAAAAATATTATTGAAACAGCTATTAAAGAAAAAGTTGACATTGTCAGTTTAAGCGGATTAATTACACCATCGCTCGACGAAATGATAAATGTAGCCAAACAAATGGAACAAACCCGGTTTAATATTCCGTTATTGATTGGCGGTGCAACAACCTCAAAAATTCATACTGCCGTAAAAATTGCACCTGAATACAGTGGCATTACTGCTTATGTTAAAGATGCATCACAAGCGGTTATTGCTGTTAATAATCTATTGAACGATAAGAAAAAAGAAGAATATGCTAAATCTATATCTGAAGAATATAAAAAAATTAGAGCTGCACACTATAATAAAAAAAGTATTGAATATTTATCTTTAAAAAATGCTCGTGATAACAGGTTATTAATAAACTACGATGAAGATAAGCCGATTGTTCCGAAAATAAAAGGCATTAAAACTTTTGACAATTATTCTGTTAAAGATATTAGAGAATATATTAACTGGGATTTCTTTTTTAAAGCATGGGAGTTAAAAGGCAGATTCCCGAAAATATTTGATGACCCGAAAATTGGTAGAGAAGCTCGCAAATTATACGATGATGCTCAAATTTTATTAGACAATATTATTAAAAACAATCTGCTTAAAGCAAAAGTTGTTATTGGTTTTTTTCCTGCAAATTCAATTAATGATGATATTGAAATTTATACTGACGAAACAAGAACAAAAGTATTAATAACTTTTCACACCTTACGTCAACAGCAAGAAAAAAACGATGATAGTAAAAACTTATCTTTATCTGATTTTATTGCTTCTAAGCATACCGGAATAAACGATTATATTGGAGCATTTGCTTTAACTACAGGTATTGGCATTGAAAAGCAGTTAAATAAAAATGACGACTATCAAAATATCTTGATTAAAACAATATCAGACAGACTTGCCGAAGCTTTTGCCGAATTGTTACACTTAAGAGTAAGAAAAGAATTTTGGGCTTATGCTCCAAACGAAAACATTAACAAAGATGACTTAATTAAAGCAAAATTTCAAGGTATTCGCCCTGCTGTTGGCTATCCTGCTTGTCCTGACCATTCGGAGAAAAAAATTCTTTTCGATTTGTTAGATGCTGAAAAAAATACAGGAATAATTCTAAGCGAAAATTTTGCAATGTATCCAACGGCTTCAGTTTGCGGATTGTATTTTGCAAATAAAAATTCTAAATATTTCGGACTAAGTAAAATATCTAAAGACCAAATTCAGGATTATGCCAAACGAAAAAATATCAGTATTAATCTATCAGAAAAATATTTATCGCAAAATTTGAATTATAAATGAGTTAAATTGCTATATTGCCTGCCCCGTTGCGAAGAATTAGCGTATCGGGGTTAAATTGTTAAGCGATTAGCGGTTTAGAACCGCTTATCGCTTGGTAGATTAAATTGTGAAATCTAAAATCTAAATTGTGAAATTGTTTGGCTCATAATTTGAGTCCGTCCATAAATTCGGCATTGCGAACGGAAACGAAGTAGAGACGCAATGCATTGCGTCTCTACGGCATTGTGTCTTCTACACAATAATCAGATTGCTTCGGTCGTTCCTCCCTCGCAATGACGGCACATATTGTGTTTTCGTGCAGATACCATATAACAAATATTTTTTATTATATCTTTGCAAAAATTAAAATTATAAAAAATTTACCATGAGAGTTGTTGACCAAATAAAAAATGCAAAAAGTACTCTTTTCTCAATTGAAATAGTTCCACCATTAAAAGGGCATGATATAAACAGGATTTATAGAATTGTTGACCCTTTAATTGAATATAATCCTTCATTTATTAACATTACTTATCATAAAGATGAAGTTTATTACAAAAAATTAAGTACCGGATTAATTGAAAAAAAGACTGTAAGAAAACGCCCGGGTACTGTAGCCATTGGTGCAGCATTAAAAAATAAATATAATATAAATGTTGTATCGCATATTACATGCGGCGGATTTACAAAAAACGAAACCGAAAATGCTTTAATTGATTTATCATTTCTTGGTATTAATAATTTATTTGTAATTAGAGGTGATGCAGGACCAAATGAAAAATCTTTTGTGCCCGAACAAGGCGGTCATGCTTATGCTGTCGATTTAATAAAGCAAATAACGGACATGAATAATGGTAAATATCTTGATGAAGAGTTACAAAATCCTACACATACAAACTTTTCAATTGGTGTTGCCGGATATCCTGAAAAACATGCTGAAGCACCTAATTTAGAGACAGACTTAGAATATCTGAAACAAAAGGTTGATGCAGGTGCTGATTATATTATTACACAAATGTTTTTTGACAATGAAAAATATTACAAGTTTGTTGACCTTTGCCGACAAAAAGATATTAATATACCAATTATTCCCGGCTTAAAACCCATCGCTTTATTAAATCAAATTAATGTATTACCTCGAATTTTTAATGTTGAAATTCCCGAAGCATTGGTTAAAGAAATTAATAAGTGCAAATCGAATAAAGAAGTAAGCCAAGTCGGTATTGAATGGACAATAGACCAATCAAAAGATTTAATTAAACACAATGTTCCTGTGTTACACTATTATACACTTGGTGCAGGTAAGGGTATTCAACAAATTGCTAAAGCAATATTTTAGAAACGGTGGTGTATAAAAAGTAGTCAGTTGCAAAGCACTCATTTTTCAATTTACCATGGAGTTGAAATGGGCTATAGCCATTGATGCTAATACTAACTTGCTTATTTTTCATATATATTATTATGGGCGAATATTATTTTATTCCGTCTTATAGTCTCTATTCTATTTAACTCTTCATCAAATTTATTAACTACTAGATTTTCCATTTTTTTAAAATTTTATTTTGTTATGCTGAAATTATTTCTATTTAATGCTGTCCATTTTATTATGCAGGCTAACTATCTCATAGTAAAAATTCATCACAATTACTTATCTTTCCTAATTAGCTGCTAAAACTATAAAATTACAAATCTTAAACTATTTATCAAACTTTCAGAAGATAAGATTCCTAAATTTCATCTGCTGATATTTACATTTCTCATTTTTTTTTAGTATTATTACATATAATTAAATTATTAAAAAATGTTGTTTAATTTCATTTTATTATTAGGAATAATTGGCGGGCAGGAAATTCTTATAATTGCAATAATTTTATTGATATTATTTGGCGGGAAAAAAATACCTGAATTGATGAGAGGCCTCGGAAAAGGCATTAAAGAATTCAAAAAAGCAAGCTCATCGGATGATGACGAAACATCAAAACAAGCAGATGACATCTCTGACGATGTTAATGATAACGCTCCTGACAAAGACAATAAATCAAAATAATTATTACATTTTATCATACATGCTCGCTCTTTCGGATTTGCAATCCGA
>JAUVJB010000249.1 GCA_030592465.1 Bacteroidota bacterium
ATAATTTTTGAATGCGTTCAGGTTCATTTTTCATTATTTCAAGTGAAGCAATAACACTTGCTGTTGATGCCGGAGTTATGCTGGCACTAAAAATTAATGAGCGTGCATTGTGTTTTATATAACTAATTTCATCTTTATCGCCGGCAATAAAACCGCCGAGAGATGAGAAAGACTTGCTAAAAGTTCCCATAATAAGGTCAACTTCATTGGTTAATCCAAAATGAGATGCAGTACCTGAACCGTTTTCACCAATAACTCCTATTGAATGGGCATCATCAACTAAAACAGTTGCCGAATATTTTTCAGCTAATTTTACAATTTCAGGCAAATTGGCGATGTCACCATCCATGCTAAAAATACCATCGGTAACAATAAGCTTTATTTTATCGGGCTTGCAAGTTTTTAATTTATTTTCAAGCGATTGCATGTCATTATGAGCATACTTAATTATTTTTGCAAAAGATAATCTACTGCCCTCAATTATAGACGCATGGTCTAACTCATCTAAGAGAATATAATCTTCTCGTCCGGCTACCGCAGGAATAACTCCGAGATTAACTTGAAATCCTGTACTAAAAACTAAAGCAGCTTCTTTATTAACAAATTCTGCTAATTTCGTTTCTAATTCAATATGAAGATCAATTGTGCCGTTTAAAAAACGAGAACCTCCACATCCGGTTCCATATTTGTCAATTGCGTTTTTTGCTGCTTCTTTTACCTTAGGATGATTAGTTAATCCCAGATAACTATTTGAACCAAACATTAGAACTTTTTTACCACTAATAACAACTTCACTGTCTTGTTCAGAATCAATGGTTCTGAAATATGGATATAATCCCATATCTGCAATTTTTTGCGGCTCTGTAAACTTTAATGCTTTTTGTTTAAGTAGATTCATATTTCGATTTTTTAAAACTTCCAAATGTAAATAAAAAAAATTTTATTTAAACAAAAAAACAAATGCAAATAAAGAATCAATCCCGAGTTCTCCGGATTAAAAATATTGTTATATCGTTCAATTGTTGATGAATAACCATTTAACAATATAACAATGTAACAATTCGTATCAGATAATTTGCGTTTTTAATATAATAATTTGACTAATTTAGTGAGACCTGAGGATATAAATTACCTCATTAAATACATCTTTCCGAATTGTTTTGTGAAAAATTTATCAGTACCGGTTGGTCGTTTTTCAATTTGTTCGCCATTTATTGATGATATTACTCTATAAAAATACACACCGTTAGCTAATTGATCTCCGTACATGTCTTTACCATCCCAAGCGTATTCTGTAATATTTCTTCCTATATGAATATTTTCAATTTGAGCTAAATTTATTACTTTAACAAGTTTGCCGGTTATTGTTAAAATTTGAATTCTCAAATCGGTTGGTATTTCCGAGCCGGTTAAAGTAAAAACAAAACGTGTTGATGTAGAAAACGGGTTTGGGTAATTAAAAATGTTAGTAATTGTTGATTTTGTTATTACATTAAATGAAATTTTATAATCATAATCACCTGATTCATTGTTGGATTCGTCTTTAGCTTGAACCCTAAGTTGATATTTACCATCTAATAAGAAGTTAGGATAATAATAAATTTTGCAACTGTTGTCAGGTAATTGTGCAGGTTCCCAAATTAAATTATTTGAAAAATAAACACGCTTTTCATTTTCCTCATTTGGTTGTTTTAAATAAACGGCAAACAAAGATGTGTCGTTTAATGCAATAAACTTATTTTCATCAAATAATTGTATTATTATTTCCGGTTTTGCCGATATAATATCTTCATTAATTATATGCATACCATCGAATGTTACATCAAGAATTGGATTCGACTTATCAGGTTCAACATAAAAATTTTTATTGGCAATATTGTTAAAATGGTATTGTTCAATTTGATAGTAATTGCCTGTTTTTTCATTTATAGGATTTGCTTCAATCCAAACGCTGTTGTTATCAGGATGCTGCAAAGTCGAAAAACTAATAGTATCAATTAAATATGAATGAGCATAAAGCGAATCAATTTTTTTGCTTTTTAAGATAATTGTATTATTGTTTTTATCTTGCAGCCAGTACGAAACCATTATACTGTCGGCATTGCAATCGCTAATATTTTCAATAGCAGTTGAAAAAATTACATTATCACCTTCCTGAATAGTATCTTTATAAAAATAATTACTTATTGCCGGATTAATTGCGATTTCAGGTGCTTGGTCATAATAAATTTGCCATTTATCTATTTGAGCAGGCGTTTTAAGTTGAATGTCTTGTGTAAAAAAATTAAGTTTAATAAATGGATATTGAGTTGCTTCAATGTTAGTTAAATCAATTATTGTTGTATCAGAAATAGAATCTTTTAAGATTTTTTGAACACCTGTATTATCAATGCCAATAATTTTTAATCTTATACTATCTTGTGAATTTTCTTCTAAAGAATGATAATCCCACAAAAGACCGGTCCAATGTTTTGACGGTCCTATAAGCTCTGATGTAATATCACCATAATTAAAGTTGGTTTTTAAATCAACATATAAGTCAATAACATCAGTAGTTGAGCTGCCAACAATTTCCTGTGCTGTATTTATGTCTCCTTTTTTTACAAAAAAGATGTATGGATAATTGTTTTCAATGTTTCTGATATTTGAAGCACCAAGATTTTCAAAAACAGTATATAAATCATTATCCCAATTTTCAAAATCACCATTCCTGAACGAATAAATAAGAAGATAATCGCCATTAGGGATACTATCCTGAAGCATAATTGTTAGTTTTGACAGACTGACGCTATCAGTAGAAAAAACAAAATATTTATCTGTTCGTGAACGTGAAAAACATTTTGGATAATCTCTATGACCATACATTGCCTTATCAGATTCCCATGGCTTGAGCGTTAACGAATCAATAACAACAACAACCATAGCCTGTGCTGCTCCACAGGCACTATAATCACCTGCTCCGTCAATTGTGTATTCAATATTTTTAAATTGAATGTCTGTATTTGGCGAACCAATATTATGACAATGTAAATTTTTTGGTGTTGTTATAAATTCAAATTTTTGTTCAATAATATTTTTATCAATAAAATTGAAATCATTGTTTTGAAATTGTGTAAACTTTGACTGTGACCATCCTGTCTTCTCCGGAATATAGATAAATGAGCTTGTTTTCCAATTTAGACTATCCGGATTTTCATTATATTTACTAACTCTCCAAAAATAAACTGTGTTTTGACTTAGGCTGAAAGGTAAGTCCCAATTCACAACACCACCTGTATGATTTATTGTTTGATTGGTTTTAAAAGGACTGTTAAAATTGTTTGTTGTGTCTATTTCAAAAATATAATTTTGTTCGTTAGAAAACGGGTCGCCTGTTGAGGCTTTTAAAGTTACATTATTTGTTGGCACAATTGAATATTGAAAAGGATAAACAGGAATAATTTCGTTAGAATGAATAAACAAATTGACAGATGTTTGGTTATTATTTTCGTTTAACTCATCAATCTGATTCATTGCATCAATATAGATGTCAAATTTATTATTGCCGGCTCCTTTTGTTTTGTCGATTGGCAATTTAATTTTCAAAGTGTTCATATATAAACTCCCGAATAATGTGTAATTGTCAGTTTCAATTGAGCCGTTGCTAAATGTTCGTGTAAGACTGACAATAAAAGTGTCGACAAAAGCTTTACCGATGTTTGATATAATAATATTAATATTAAAAGTGTCGATTTGAGACGAAATATTTGAAGGAGTAAAATATATACTCGATTGAGAAACAGACAGATCAGGTAAACTCGGGGAATTAAATTTTACTGCAGGGTCGCCATGCAAAGTCATCTCAAGGCAAGTGCTTTTTACACCTGCATTATTTAAGTTGCCTTGTTCAAAATTTTGAGCAGTAATTTGCATACATTTACCAATGCTTTTGCCATAATTTTTGTATGTAATATTTTTATATAGTTCCTGAGAATATTCGTTTAAATATGATATATAACCTTCAAAAACTACAGCAATAAATCCAATAACTCCTTTGTCTTGTATTAAAACCCATTTTTCGCTTGTGCTTTCTGTATTTGGCAGATGAATATTGCCGGAATAACATGAGTTAGCTAATAAAAACGGGTATTTACCTTTATTGTTATAGGCTGACGGCTCGTCAATGTTTTGGTCGAAACCGCTTGCTGCTGCATGACCAAAAAATGTTAATAATGAACAACCGGTATCAATTAAATTTTTTATTGAATCTGTTTGAGTAATTTGAATAGGATCTGAACTGTTTTTCAAAAAAGTTGATACATGACCGCCAAACAAAGTGTCTTCAATAATATTTTTATAGTTGTTTAAATAAGAAGCAAAAGTGTTTTGTTCAGAGCTTGTTTTACCGCCTCCAAAATG
>JAUVJB010000097.1 GCA_030592465.1 Bacteroidota bacterium
CAACCTGTCATTTCGAGCGATAGCGAGAAATCTATTTCACTCATAGCAAGGGAACGGGATTTCTCCCTAACGCTCGAAATGACAAATAGGGGACTTTAAAGACAAAATTTAATTTGTATTAATCGAACTCAGGTTAATAAGACATTTTTTATTTTTATTAAACCGTGATTCATGTCATTTTAAGTGATCTTAGGATTATTCACATTTTTTTTCAAATTTAACCTAGTAAATTAACTTGGTTTAGGGTATTGTTGTTCATGAATTTTCCATATTAATAAAAAAAAATTTCCCAAATTCGAAATTTGGGAAATCAGTATGCCAATTGTTGTCAATTTATTATATAAGGTATATTTAGCTTATTTTAATTATTCATAATACTCAAAAGCTTCAATAATATCTAAATAAACGCCATCAAAATTAGCATCAAGAATTTTTTTCAAATATGACTCATTGTTTCCAAAAATAACATCTTGCCACTCTTGTTTCCAATATTTGACTTTATAATTACCTGGCCACTCGGGATTTTCTGCATCCATCCAAGAAGGTTTATTTGCTTCCCAGCTGTCTTGCCAATAATATCTATAATCTTCTGCTTCACCTATCGACATATATGAAACAACTAATCGTTTACCACCATTAGCTTTGTTTTTTAACTGGTCAATTTCAGCAGCAGTAAATTCTGTGTCATCGTGAAAAAACAAATCCATTATTAGTAAATCGTAATTTGTTGCTGTTATGGCATTTATAAAATCTGACTTTGTTGTAAAATTCTCAGGATTAATTAAATAGAGAAAATTTTTAGCCTCTGACAATAAATCTATAACATCTTCGTTTTCCAAATGTATTGGATTAGGATAATTTGGGATATTATTTAGTTCACGCTCGTCTGCAGCAAATGACACATATTGTGCTGCAACATTTTTACTGTAAGAGTCATCCATTTTACTCAATGTAGAGCAATAGTCAGTTACCAAAATTGTATTACCTGCATTTTTCGATATATCTAAATATTCTCTCAGATAAGTATTCGCTTCAGACGGTGTAAGTTGATCATCATCATCATATCCATAAAACAAATCTTCTTGTCCGTGTCCGTCAATGGCATTTAGATAAGCACTATTAGGAGTTCCGTTTTGTTCTCCGTCATTTGTTACTATCTCAATTCCATTTTGAGGAATGATGACAAAAGCAGAATTAGTATTTTTGGCATATTCACTAATTCCAATTATAAAATCTCGCATTTCTTGTTTGTAATCCATTCCTGATGATGAATCATCTTCATCATCTTTATTACAAGAAAATAAGGAGATTACTAGCAAAATTAACAATATTTTTTTCATAATCGCTTGGTTTTTAATGATTTATAATGAATGCTTTTTGTTAATAATATTAATTTCATAAATATTATTGTAAATCAAATCTACTATTGTTAAATATAGATTTTACAAATCGAAAAAATTTTAAAAATGAGTATTACAAAATCTGTAATCTTACACTGTATAAAAAACTAAATAAATTTACCCCAATTTCAAATACTTGAAGCTCATTAATCCTGATTTATATTTATGTGTCTTATCCGAAAACAAGTAGAATGTAATTACGAATCCTAATGCTTTTGAAAGCAATCTTGTATAACTTTTGTCATATGATTGAGATTGCTTCAAAGCGTTCGCAATAACAGTTTGCATGAAATTTCGATGACTTTATAGACAGACACTAATTAGTTTTCATTCAGACACTTTTTATAATTTATTTAAACTTAAAATATTCCTTCACTTGATTATAATTATTTAAATTAACTCCATCTTTTTTAGCTTTAGTAATTAAATTTCCTCCAATAGCAGCTACCTTATAAGTATAATCATATGACGGAACGTAATAAGAATATTCAGAATATATTTCAATATTAAGATAATTGAAACCATACCAGTATCTTGTAATTTTTTCATAAGTACCGGGCCATGTGTATGGCAAAGCTTGCCAATGGTCAGAATTTGTTGATTTTACAAAAACTAACACAATACCATTGTTTGCAATTTCTGAAGTAATAATGCTTAGGGTTGTAGCATATTCCCAACGAGAACCAATTTTATCCCAGGAACTTGCATAAACTGTAAAAATTGATACTGATACATTAGCATTACCTTCAGTCCCTTGAGGGCCTTCAACTCCTTGTATGCCTTGAGTACCTTGTGGTCCTTCAGGCCCTTCAGGTCCTTCACATGCAAAAAAAGTAAAGCAAATAATTAGCAAATAAAAATGTTATTCTTTTAAAGTTTTTCATAATATGTTTTTTTTAGTCACCACAGTTCCAATGGTGAGTTTTACAATAATATAAAGTATGAAACTTTAGCTTAATTAGATAAAAATATTTTTCTCATTTAAGTTAATACTCTATTATTTCTTTTGATAGTAAGATTAAATTGGTTTAATTATTATTCTTTTCTCCCTTTAAAAAAATGAGATTAAGAATATTAGACATTTTTAACTTGATATAAGACTTATTATGATTCAAGCTACAGAGTAAAAAATTAGTTATTTAGACAAGTGTTTATCAAATTTTAAACAAAGCTACTTTTCTTGCTTTATAAAAATGAAATCACCACCTTCATCTCCCACATTTTGTATTGTTCCATATTGTGGAATATTAGGACTATTGTTTATTACAGCTATTCTCAGACTTGAGTATAGCTGCTCAGCAGATAAATACTTTTTAGTATTCTCTTTTAGACGTTTAATAAAATATTGCAAAAAAACACTTCTATCAGGAACCTCTTTTAAAGTTCCACTTGTTATAGCTTTTCTACTGGGCAACTTATTAAGTTTTTCCATAGCATAGTTATTGTTAAATGCTTTTCTTGTTTTAAAAATTCCACCACTAAAACATGCATCGGCAATTAACAAAGTGTGTTTTGACTTTATTACGCTTAGATAATTTGTTAAATCAGTATTTGGCAACCAGTTTACAGGATTATCCTGAGCAGCATCTTTTGGCAGCCAATATCCATTATTCATGGCTTCATCCCAATATCCGTGACCTGCGTAAAAAATAAGAAGATTATCTTGCTGAGTAATAGTACTTCTCATTTTGTGCAAGCTTGCAAAAATTTCGGCTTTAGTTGGATTTTTTAAAAAGGTAACATTTTTAGGTTTAAATGTATATTCTGTAGTTAAGACATCATACAAGCGCTGTGCATCTTTTACCGGTTGTGATAAATCGTTTATTGCAGGGTCGTCATAATCTTGAACTCCTATTATAAGTGCATGATAATTAGCCTTTATCATACTGCATTTAATATTTATCTCGCTTATAAAAACATTTTTTTCTGTAACAACTTCTATATTTATTTTATTTAATCCAAAAATAAGAGAAATAGGTTCGTTAACATTAAAATGACATGCTTCATTATATTTAACTGCACCTAAGGTTTTACTGGTAATTTTCCAATTATTGTGTAAAATTTTTACTTCTTTTATCTTTGATTCTGAATTAACACGGGCTTTAATATTGAATTTTTCTTGGGATGTTGAAAAATTATCTTTTGAAGGTGATTCCCAAATAATTTCATTGGAAACATTACCCAAACCGGCAATAGTTAATATTTTTGAAGTTTGTCTTTCAATTACAAACTCCTTTTGTCCGGTATTCTGCTTAATATCAACAGCTTTCACAATAATTGTATTATTACCGTATGCTAAAGGAATAGAAACCTGAAACAAGCCATCAGCAGAAACATTTGCTTCTTTATTATTTACTAATACTTCAAATATTCCGCTTTCATCTTCAACTTTTCCTGTTATGGTAACAAATTTATTTTCTTCAATTATTTTAAAACCTCTTTTGGCTGCGGGAGAAATAATTGAGATTAATGGTGGTGTTTCATCCTTACCTTTTATACTAAAAGTTCCCTTTGCCGATTGTTCAGATACTTTTACTTTAGTAATACTAAAATGTAAATTTCCGCTACTATTCTCGGTTTTTTTCGTTTTTTTAATAGAAAAAGTTTTAGTTCCCGAACTATCCTCTTTAACTTGTGGAAATAACAAGAATGGGGCAATAATAAATAAAACAAAAATTAAAAGAGTTTTCATGATAAAAAATTTAAAGTTTTTTTATTTTAAAAACGCCAACCAAATCCTGTCATTATATGAGGCCATGCTTCTTCATCAATAAAAAAATCAAAATTAAGATATAAGTGTCCAATTGCTATATCTGTTCCACAGCCATAGGCTATACCGATATAATATTCATCATAATATTCATCATAATAATCATCATAATAATCATAATAAAAAGTCTCATGTATTCCAACTATAGGATAAATATTCCATTGAAAATGTTGTTTTCTTATAATACTTTTTGAAATAGAAGCGAGCAAAGAAAATTCATAATCAATCAAATCAGGACCTGCCGAAACAGCAAATCCCCATTTACCCATATAACCTACTTTACCACCAATTGTCTGTACAGCAATAAAAAATTGTCCTTTTCTTTCTTTATCGTATTTGAATGGATTAAAACCTTCTATTGTTTTTACAGCTTGTAAAGTTGAACCATCTTCTTTTAGTTCAATTCTTACAAAAAATTCTGCATTTGTTAACTCATCAACATCTTTCAAGACATCCCATACAGCTTTATACTCTTCTTCACCTCCTTTTACGTTATCGCCAACTTCTCCTGTAACAGTTTTTAGTATAATTTTATTTTCGTTATTAATACGGCAAGAGATAGTAACTCTAAAAAGTTGTTCTTTATTAGAATTTACAATTTGATAATAGATATTTATTTTTTCTCCGTCTTGTTGAGTTCTGATATTTTCAACTGTTTGCGATTTTACAAACATACTCATGATGAGTATTCCAAAAAATAATGTTATTTTTTTCATTTTTTTTACATTAGAAGTTAATATTGACTTTTTGTTTTTTGTATTTGCGTAAACTTGCTCATACAGGTATTAATAATTACTGCAATTTTATATTATTCCAAAGATTCATGAATAGATCCTGCAAAAAAATTAAGCAATAATCACTTTTATTGAAATAAGTACAAAAATATTTTAACTCAATAAAATAAAGCACCTTACATTCTAACTTGTACAATATGCTTTACTACTTTCTATAAAATGTTGTCCATCATCGTCTGTCCATGTTATTTTAACCCAGTAGTAGTTAAGCAAAATATAACCTGTAGCAGCAGACCAAACTGTAGATTTTGTAGTAGTACTAGCAGAATCAAATGTGTATTCTGTAGAACTCTTAATCTTTGACTTTGAGTGGTAACCATCTTCCCACCACGATTCAACTATAACCGGTACAGATTTTACAGTACCTGTTATTTTGCCTGAAAATTGTACTGACACAGAATTAACCTGAGAACCTCCCGAAGGATTTTGTGTTATTAAAACATTTAGATTTGTTTCGGCTGGTGTCTTGTCTTTTTGGCATGTAGAGAATAATGAAACAGTAATTATTGCCAAAATTAATAATGTAATTTTTTTCATATTATTGAAATTAATTTTTGTTAACAATTATCTAAAATTTGAATAAATAAAACTTATTAATAAATTGCTTTCCAAACAATTTAATACTAAAATTTAACTCAATTAAGGTGGTCTATAACTTTGTGATATTTTTTTTTTATTATCTTTTGCATAAAAATAGAAGCTAATAAAACTTAATTTACTTTATTAATTTTTCTTCTATTTATTCATCAATATTCTTACATTTCTGAAAATCAATTGAATAAACTAATCTCTAATTTATATTTTACAATTTATAACTTTTTTTTATAATTATCAAAAAAAAATAGTAATTACCTGAGTTCGATTAATGCCAATTGTTATTCCTCAAAGTAGAGTTACATAAAAATCAAATTATTATAAATATATTTTATTCTCAAAATTAATAAGAAACATTAATTTAAGAACCTATACTTTTCGAAAACTTCTCTTAATTCCGCAGGGGGATAAAATTTATGTTCTAATTAACAGACTGCTCCCTGCGGTTATCTTGTTTGTTATTATTACCCACGATTAAAATCAAGGGCTAATCATATTTTTTCCTTTCCGGAAATTGTTAATTTAAAAATACATAATTAACTTATTTTTAGTCGATTAATAATCGAACTCAGCTTATTAAATTATTTTTTAAACAAACGATTATATTCCTTCATATTATTTATATTATACAAAATTGTTTCATCGCTTACGTCAATTTTTTTCTTATTAAATGCTGATAAAACATTTTTTAAATTCAAATCGTTTTCACTGGTATTTACAATTGAATTAATAATTTTATTATTTATTAATATTGGATGACCGCCTTTGTCTTTATAATATGGTGCATTATATGAAAAAGGGTCTTTATCTGCAAATAATGATTGTAATAATTCTTGACTAACAAAAGGATTATCAACATTTTGGATAAAACAAAACTGTTTCTCTTTCAAAGCTTCTAAACCTAACTTTACAGAGTAAAACCTCTCCCATTCGAGATGATTATTAACAACAACTGTAATATCATTAAAAAAATTATATGAATTATTTTTATAAAAATTTAAACCGGCACTATTAATAACTGCAATAATATTTTTACAAGCAAACTGATTATATTCATTAATAATTTTCTGAATAAAAGTTGTGTTTTCATTCCATTTAAGAAAAGACTTAGCCTCTCCCATCCTACCTGAATTTCCTGCTGCTAAAATTATAACTGAACATTTTTTTTTCTGTAAATTCATATTTTATGTAAATTGTTTTCATTCTACAACAATTACAAAAATAAAGTATTATTTATATATTTGTAGTCATTTTTTTTATTAATAAACAAAAATAAACATGTCTGATAAATTTTTCCCGGTAAACATCAAAAACCTATTACAATTAATTCTACACGAAGAAAAAACTATAAATCAAATATTTGGTATTCATAAAGATTTGTTTTTCACACCTAAAGAATATGACGTTTTTGAAACAAGTCGTTTCAATCAATCTCTTGAAACACCTATTGGCGTTGCTGCAGGTCCGCATACTCAATTATCTGAAAATATTATATCTGCATGGTTATGCGGAGCACGATATATTGAGCTTAAAACTATTCAAACACTTGATGAGATTGATGTTCAAAAACCTTGTATTGACATGCAAGATGAGGGTTATAATTGCGAATGGTCGCAAGAGTTGAAAATTCATCAGTCATTCGACGAATACCTTAATGCCTGGATAATAATTCATGTTTTACGAGATAAATTTGGTTGGGACACTGAACTCGGAACAATTTTTAATATGAGTGTCGGATATAATCTCGAAGGCATTTTAAACGAAAATGTACAATGGTTTTTCGAAAAAATGAAAAACTGTAAAGCTGAAAAAGATGAGAAAATAAACCAATTAAAAGAAATATATCCAAACATTGTTAATCTTAATATTTCTGATTGTATTTCAGATAATATTACATTATCGACAATGCACGGATGCCCACCTGACGAAATTGAAAAGATAGGTTTATATTTGATTGAAAATAAAAAACTCAACACAGTAATTAAATTAAACCCAACTCTTCTCGGAGCAAAAGAACTCAGGGGTATTCTAAATAATAAGTTAAATTTTAATGATGTTATTCCAGATATTGCTTTTGAACACGATTTAAAATACAATGATGCCATAAAAATTATTAATTCTCTCACTCAAAGTGCAAAAGACAATAATGTTGATTTTGGTTTAAAACTGACTAATACTCTCGAAAGTATGAACAACAGGGATGTTTTTGCAAAAGAAACAGCAGAAATGATGTATATGAGCGGACGTGCTTTGCATCCTATTTCTGTTAATTTGGCAAGAAAACTTCAAAATGATTTTAACGGAAATCTTAGTGTTTCGTTTTCAGGTGGTGCTAATTGCTTCAATGTTAGCGATTTAATTTCATGCGGATTTAATACAGTTACTGTTTCGTCAGACATATTAAAACCAGGCGGTTATGGTCGTTTAAAACAGTATATTGAAGAATTACAAAAAGATTTTATTGATAATAAAGCAGCAAAAACCGAACAGTTTATTTTGAGAAAAAATGAATCAAACAACGATATAGATGTTAAAAAAGCAGCTCTCAATAATCTGAACAGATATGCCGATGAAGTTGTAAATAATGAAAACTACAAAAGACAATACCTAAAAGAGCCAAGCATTAAAACAGACAGGGAATTAAATTATTTCGATTGCATTAGTGCACCATGTGTTGGCGCTTGCTCTTCCAATCAGGCAATTCCCGAATATATGTATCACACATCAAAAGGCGACTTTGATAAGGCTTTTGAAGTTATTATGAATACAAACCCGTTTCCATCAGTAACCGGAATGGTTTGTGACCATCTGTGTCAAACAAAATGCACTCGTATAAATTATGATAACTCTTTGTTAATTAGAGATATAAAACGCTTTGTTTCTGAGCAAAATCACGAAAATTTTATGCCTTCTATTGCTACTGCAAATGGCATTAAAGTTGCTATTATTGGAGCCGGCCCGTCAGGATTATCATGTGCATATTTCTTGGCATTATCAGGTTTTGAAGTTAATATTTATGAAGGTTACAGCAAATCGGGAGGAATGGTTGCAAATGCAATTCCATCGTTCAGATTAACTGATGATGATATAAACAATGATGTTGAACGAATTGAAAAACTCGGTGTTAACATTAATTACAATACTAAAATTGACAAGGAAAAATTTTTTCAATTACAGAAAGAAAACAATTTTATTTATCTGGCAACAGGTGCTCAGGCATCAAAAAAATTACGAATAAACGGAATAGACGCTAACGGCGTGTTTGAACCTTTGCAATTTTTATTTGATGTTAAAAATAATAAAAAAGTTAATATTGGTAAAAATATTGCTGTAATTGGCGGCGGCAATACTGCTATAGATGCAGCACGAACAGCTTTACGTTTGGTTGGTAATGAAGGCAAGGTAACTATTGTTTACAGAAGAACCATTAATCAAATGCCGGCTGACTATTATGAGATTAATTCTTGTTTGCAAGAAGGAATTAAAATTATAGAACTTACTGCACCTGAGCAAGTTATTACTGAAAAAGGTAAAATAAAATCATTAAAATGCAGCAAAATGAAACTTTCCGATAAAGACGAAAGCGGAAGAGCTCGCCCTGTTAAAATTAAAGGTTCTGAATTTGAAATACCTTTTGACACAATCATACCATCGGTTGGACAAGACCTTGATATTGATTTTGTTGACAACGATTTATTAGAAATAAAAGATTTCACTTATGAAACTAAGATAGAAAATGTTTTCCTTGGCGGTGATGCTTTGAGCGGAGGAACTTCAATTATTAACGCTGTTGCAGATGGTAAAAAAGTTGCTCAAAACATTATTAATAAATCTAACAAAGAATATAATATTAAACCCGTTGAAAATAAAAAAGATATAACTTATGATGAACTATTGGTAAAACGTGCTAAACGTGAATATGGTTCAAAAATTAAAGAAACACCGTTAAACGACAGGAAAAATTTCAATCTCATAACATATCCTCTTACCAAAGATGAAGCAATAAAAGAGGCTTCGAGATGTTTATTTTGCGATGAAATATGCAATGTTTGTGTAACTGTTTGCCCAAATAGAGCTAATTATTCATATACAATGAAACCTGTTGATTTTCACCTTCAAAAAGCCGTTAGAAAAGGCAATAATATTGTTTTTGAAGAGGATAAACTTTTTCAAATAAAACAACAGCATCAGATACTTAATATTGGCGATTTTTGTAATGAATGTGGTAACTGTACTACCTTTTGTCCAACAAGCGGCGCACCATTTAAAGATAAGCCTAAATTTTATTTGTCGCAACAAAGCTTTGATGATGCTGAATACGGATTTATTCTAAAAAATAAAAATCATTTGCTTTATAAAGATAAAAAAGGTATTAAGGAATTAATTGTTAATGATAATACTTTAATTTATGAAGAAGATAAGATAAAAGCTAAATTTGAAAAAGAAAATTTTACATTGATTGAAGTAAATTTAGACAAATCGATAAATAATGCAACTTTTGATTTTGCAGCACAAATGAGTGTGTTGATTGAAGCAGCACAAGGTTTGTATTTTTTTGAAGATTAATTTTTTTTGTTGAGGGTTTCGTTCAAAGCGAAAAAAACTTTTCAACGTCCGTTGAACTTCCCAACGTGTTATTCAACATTTCCAAAGTTTCAAACTTTTAAAAAGTTTTTCTAAAAAAAAAATTTCAACGTGTTTATTTATTTTTGATTTGTTACAAACTTAAACCGGCGAGTGCTTTAAATCTGCCGGATTTTAAAAATCCGACAGATTTGTATAGCAAGGCAAATTTTTTACATTAAATGGGGTCAAATTCAAAAGTTGGGGACTATACAACTTGTTTTTTTGTTTAAATAATTAAGCCTGAAAGGCTTCGACAACATAACTTGGGGCATCGCCCCAAGAATAAAATGATGATAAACTTTTCATCACCCTGAAAGGGTGAGAGAAATTATGACCAAAAATAA
>JAUVJB010000155.1 GCA_030592465.1 Bacteroidota bacterium
GAAATGATTATGAAAACTGCTGACTTAGTTAATGATAAAAAAATTGAAGGTATTTCTAATGCAAATGACGAATCTGACCGTACAGGAATGCGAATTGTATATGACCTTAAAAGAGATGCAATTGCAAATGTTGTGTTAAACAAATTATTTAAATATACAGCTCTACAATCTTCATTTAATGTTAATAATATTGCATTAGTTGATGGTAAACCACAGTTATTAAATTTAAAAGATTTAATACAGAAATTTATTGAGCACAGGCATGAAGTTGTTGTAAGAAGAACACAATATGAATTAAATAACGCCGAAAAGAAAGCTCATATACTCGAAGGTTTATTAATTGCTTTAGATAATCTTGATGCGGTTATCTCATTAATTAGAGCTTCAAAAACACCGGAGGAAGCTAAGAACGGCTTGATGCAAAATTTTCAACTAACCGAAATTCAGGCAAAAGCAATTCTTGATTTAAAATTACAAAAACTTACCGGTTTAGAAAGAGATAAAATAAAACAAGATTATGCCGATTTAATGGAGCTAATTGAACACTTAAAAGAAATTTTGGGTGACAAATCACTTCGAATGCAGATTATAAAAGATGAATTAAACGAAGTAAAAAATAAATACGGCGATGAACGTAGAACAGATATTATTTATGCATCAGAAGAATTTAATCCTGAAGATTTTTATGCTGATGACGATGTAGTTATTACTATTTCTCATTTAGGTTATATTAAACGAACTGCATTAACCGAGTTTAAAACACAGCATAGGGGAGGTATGGGCAGTAAAGGAAGCGCTACAAGAGATGCCGATTTTATTGAACATCTTTTTGTAGCCACTATGCACAATACTTTATTATTGTTTACCGAAAAAGGGAAATGTTATTGGCTCAAAATTTATGAAATACCCGAAGGAACACGCACTTCAAAAGGTAGAGCCATTCAAAATTTAATTAATATAGAACCGGACGACAATATTAAAGCATTTATAAATACTAAAAAATTAGATGATCCCGAATATATAAAACAAAATTATATTCTAATGTGTACTAAAAAGGGCATTGTGAAAAAAACTTTTTTAGAAGCATATTCCCGTCCTCGTCAAAATGGTATTAATGCTATAAATATAAAAGACGGCGACCAATTATTAGAAGCTAAACTTACAGCAGGTATTAGTGATGTTATGATAGCAATTAAATCAGGTAAAGCAATTCGTTTTCCTGAAACTAAGGTAAGAACAGTTGGTAGAAATTCGCAAGGCGTTAAAGGAATTAGTATTGCAGAAAATGATGAAGTGGTTGGAATGGTTTGTATTGAAAATGAAGAAGAAGACATATTAGTTGTTTCTGAAAAAGGATATGGAAAACGCTCAAAAATAATTGATTACAGAATTACAAACCGTGGCGGAAAAGGAGTTAAAACCATTAACATTACTGATAAAACAGGTAAATTAATAGCAATAAAAGGTGTTATTGAAACCGACGATTTAATGATAATAACAAAAAACGGAATAACAATAAGATTAGCTGTATCTGACATGAGAGTGATGGGACGTGCTACTCAGGGTGTTAGATTAATAAACCTAAAAGAAAACGATGAAATAGCTTCTGTTACTTATGTAGAAGCCAATGGTGATGAAGAAAATAACGAAAACGAAGCAAACGATGCTATAGAAAATTAAAATAATAATAGTAAAGAATTTGAAAAAAAATAAAAAAATTGTATTTTTGAGAAAATTTTAAACTAAAATCAAAATGAAAAAAATAGTATTTGTATTATTATTGATTATGAGTGTAGTATATGTAAACGCTCAAAATTCTAAAGTTGTTAGTGCACACAATTACCTAAACCCAAAATATAATGAATTAGGTAAAGCCAAAGAAGCTATTGATGTTGCTGCAAAACACGAAAAAACAAAAGAAAAAGCTAAAACTTGGTATTATCGGGGAAAGGTTTACCATGCGATATTTGAAAGTAAAGACAGTGTATTTCAACATCTATGCGAAAATCCTTTAGATGTTGCTCGTGATTCATACCTTAAGGCTATGGAGCTTGATACTAAAGAAAAATATAAAAAAGATATAATTAGCAGATTACAAATTGCCAGTATTCAATTCTTTAATAAAGGAATAACGGAATTTAATGATAAAGATTTTGAAAAAGCTTTTCATTCTTTTGAAAATTCAGTAAAAATCAACGCTCTTACTTTTATTGCACAGGTTGACACAATGTCAATATTTAACGCTGCTATTGCTGCTGATAGAGCTAAATTATATGATACAGCTATAAAGTACTATAAGAAAGCTATTGAATATAAATATGAAGGTTCTAAAGTGTATCTATTTATCGAAAATATTTATAAGGAAAAAAATGACACTGTTAATGCTTTAAATATTCTTAAAGAGGGGATAGCTGCTTACCCTGATGATAATAATTCATTAATGGTAGAGCTTATTAATTTTTATTTAGTTTCAGATCAATCGCAAGAAGCATTAAAATATTTACATAAAGCAATTGAGAAAGATACTTCAAACTATTCTTTTTATTTTGCAGAAGGTACATTATATGATAAATTAGAAGATTTTGATAATGCTGTTAAAGCTTACTCAGAATCAATTAAAATTAAACCTGATTATTTTAATGCACAATATAATTTAGGTGCATTATATTTTAATAAAGCAGTTAAACTTATTGATATTGCTAATGAAGAAAGCGATAATAAAAAATATAAAATTAAAAAAGCCGCTGCTGATGAAGTATTTAAACAAGCAATCCCTTTTTTAGAAAAAGCACATCAGGTTAATCCAAAAGATTTAAGTACAATGGAATCTTTAAAAACATTGTATTATAGAATGAAGATGATGGATAAATTTAACGCAATTAAAGAAGAGATAGACAAAGTATCTGAAAAATAATTTTTAGTATATAATTATATAGGAGAGGAATAAATATTTTTCTCCTATATTTTAATTTCCTCTATTTAACATAATATTAATTATAAGACAAATGTTTAATTTTAATTAATAATGGTAGTTTTCAACATTTGAGTAATATGGCAATATTTGTAATACTTTACTGAATATATTCAAATATTCAATTCTCAGGGAGTTTATAATAATTGAAATTTAAAATTTTTCAGATTTTTGGGTAAAAAACTTTTCAACGTCTGCAGGACTTAAAAACGTTTTTTTATTTGTAATTAATGTATATCCATAATGTATATCCATAAAGTAGCATTTTTATAAAATTTTAGTTCGTCAGCTGACGAATAATACTTAATGCATTGCTAATTAATGAGTTAAAAATAAATCTTAAATAATAACATAAAAACATCGACTTTACGGATGGACACTAATGAGACGTTTTTATGTCCCTGTACGATGAAAAGTCAAATCGACATACAGTTCATGGTTTAAGTTACAAATTTAAACAGGTGTCTAATCCCCTATTTTTGTTTTATAAAATATTTCTATTTAACATAATATTACCCCATTATCCTCCAAATTGATAACCATAAAGGAATTGAAAGTAAACAAACCATGTAACTTATAAACATTACACTACCTACTTTTTGTTTATCTCCGCCATATTTTCTTATTTGAATAATAATATTTGCTGCCGGTGCAACTGCCGATTGAATAACAAATAAATCTGCCAATAAAGGATATTCTACTCTTAGATTTGTTAAGCTTAATACTATTATGGTTATTATTGGAATAAAAATAAATTTTACAGAAACAACCCTTAATACATCCCAAACAGGCGGCCAAATTTTAAAAGAGATGCTTCCAAGTGTTGCTCCGAGAATAAATGTTGCTAAAGGTACGGTAGCATCTCCCAAAAAAGTAGTTGTCGTTACAATTACGTTCGGAACAAATATTTTTAAGTTTGTAAGCACTAATAAAACAGCAATTACATTTGCAACAAACGGCGGAGTAGCCAGACTTTTAAAAGTCATCTTTGTCCCTGCCTCAGATGTAACAAGAAACTTACCAACACTCCATAACATTGGACTTAATCCCAAAATAAATAAAAAACATAAAGAAGCAAACTCATCAAATTGGTTTGGATAGAGCATTTGACCTACAGGTAATACCAGATATCCTGCATTCATTAAACTTGATAAGGCAATCATATTTTTCTTTTGTGGTAATTCTTTATAAAACAACAAAGCAGATAAACCCATAGCAATTAATATCATAGCTATCGAAGAAATCGGCATTAGCCACCAATAATGAAATTGTTCAGGATTAAAACTGCTTAATACTTTTGAAAAAGCCATGCACGGATAAAAGACATTGACTGTTGCAATAGATAAACTTCTAATATTTTCTTGCGAAATAACTTTAAATCGCACTAATAATCCTGATATCAGAATTATAAAAAAAATAGAAAATACTGCCTTAAAAACAGGAAAAAAAGTACTTAAAAATAATCCATTCATTAATTTAATTTTTTAGATTAAACAATTTCAATTTTTATTTCATATAAATAGCTATAAATCATTAAAAATAAATTAGTTAATATTTACATAAAACCTTTAAAATCACAAACAATTTAACAATTTGTATAATTCGAATGATAAATTTAGCATTGTGATTTTATTTTTTCCAATCAACTAATAATCAATCCCGAAGTATCGGGATTAAATCTAAATTTTAAAATCTAAAATTGTAGTAATTTTACGTTATGAAGATACACACTAATTATCCCCTACTCTATTTTTCATTCATATAAATCGTCATCAGTATATGGATTTTCATAATATAATGAATTACTGATATTTAATATATTATTCACAATTGCAATTTCATGCTTAACCAACTCATTATCAGGGTTTAACTCAATGGCTTTGTTGTAATAATTTATTGCTTGTCCAAAATTTTGAAATTTATTTTGTATTTTACCTAAATAATAGTAAGCTTCATCGTTATTCGCATCAATTTCAATAACTATTTCAAATTTTTTAGTGGCATCTTCAAATTTATTTTCTTCAAACAATTTTACAGCCTCTTTAAATATTTTGTTTTTCATTATTATAAAACTTAACGAATTGATAATAAGTAAATTATCATTATTTAATTATCTTTTTCATTAATTTATATTTAGCATGAGTGTAAGGTACAAATCTAATTTTAGAATCAAAAATGTTAGATTTTTTCAACATAGATTTTGCATTAGAAAAAGTATTAAAACTATATTTGCCATGATATTTTCCAATGCCACTCTCTCCTACACCACCAAACGGTAAATTATTATTTGCGATGTGCATAATAACTTCATTTATTGCTGTTCCTCCCGAACTTGTTTGTTTCAAAATTATTTTTTGATTTTTTTTATTTTTAGAGAAATAATATAATGCTAAAGGCTTGGGTCTCTTATTAATAAAGTTAATTACATCATTCAAAACATTAAACTCCAATAGAGGCAATAAAGGTCCGAAAATTTCTTCTTGCATTATTAAATCGTCCGGTTTAACATTATTGATAATGGTAGGTTCAAAATATAAATTTTCAACATTAACTTTACCACCACTGTAAATATCAGCATCTTTTATTAATGTTTGCAGTCTTAAAATGTTTTTTTTATTAATGATTTTTGTATAATAAGGCGATTCCTCAGCATTATCGCCATAAAACAAAGTAATATAAAATTTTAATTTATTTAAAAATTCGTGTTTAATTTTCTTGTGAACAAATAAATAATCAGGAGCAATACATGTTTGTCCGGCATTTAATAATTTACCCCAAACAATGCGCCTTGCTGCCTTATCTAAATTAGCATCTTTATCAACAATAACAGGGCTCTTCCCTCCTAACTCTAATGTAACGGGTGTTAAATTTGTTGCAGCAGCTTGATATACTATTCTACCGATTTTTGTGCTTCCTGTAAAAAAAATATAGTCCCATTTTTGATTTAATAATTCCTGCGACACATGTTTATCTCCCTGAATAACAGATATATATTGTTGGTCAAAAAATTCTGTTATCATTTCTTCAACAACATTTGCAGTATTTATTGCTAATTCCGAAGGTTTAAGTGTAACAACATTACCGGCAGATATAGCTCCAATCAAAGGGCTCATCAGTAATTGAAACGGATAATTCCACGGAGCAATAATCAACACATGACCAAATGGCTCATGATAAATATAACTTGTTGAATAAAAATGAATTAAAAAAGGTGTTTTTACTCTGGTTGGTTTTGCCCACTTCTTTAATTTCTTTATATGAAAATTAATTTCATCAATAACGATTCCTATTTCAGTTGCGTAAGTTTCAAATTTTGATTTTCGTAAATCTTTATACAAAGCATCATTAATGTTATCCTCATACTTAACAATTGCTTGTTTTAGCCTTTTTAGATTCCTTATTCTAAAATCAATATCTTTGGTTGCTTGAGTATTATAAAAAAATTTCTGATTATCTAACACTTTAATTATATCATTATTTTTCATAATAATGTTTGTTTATATTCTGAACTAAATTATTTATCAAAAGTAAAATTATTTAATTTAAAAAATAACTGTTTGAATATTATTTACTTTAAAAAAAAATTTACAAATTTGTATTCTTTATTTTTTTAATAAATTAGGCTTAATAATCAGCCTATCTACTTGCACCTTTGAATACATTTCAAAAATATTATTAATAGCTTCAAAATAACTACAAAAATATAAACAGATGGAAAAAACAGTAAAACAAATCAATGAATTAGCCGAGAAATATAAAAACTATACTGCTGAAAACTTATCAAAGTTAGTGAAGATTAAATCACTAAGCATGGGTGAAAAAGAAGTTCAACAAGAGCTTAAACGACAAATGGAAGAAGCCGGCTTTGATGAAGTGAAAATTGACGGTCTTGGTAACGTAATTGGACGAATTGGCAAAGGTAAAAAAATATTAGCTATTGACGGACACATGGATACTGTTGACTTTGGTAATTTAGATAATTGGGATTTTGACCCACTTTCAGGTGAGATAAAAGACGGTTTTGTTTATGGACGCGGCAGTGTTGACCAGGAAGGCGGACCGGCAGCCTTTGTAACTGCTGGACGAATTTTAAAAGAATTAGGTTTTGATAAAGACCTTACAATTTATTTTACAGGTACTGTTATGGAAGAAGATTGTGACGGACTTTGCTGGAAATATATTGTTGAAGAAGATAAAATTAAACCTGATTTTGCAATAAGTACAGAACCAACAAATTTAAACATTTATAGAGGCCACAGAGGAAGAATGGAAATTGAAGTTACTTTTAGAGGCGTGTCATGTCATGGTTCTGCACCCGAAAGAGGTAAAA